>DASYIJ010000153.1:0-9079 GCA_035997675.1 Solirubrobacteraceae bacterium | reverse complement strand
GCGATCGCGTCGCGCACGGTCCGCTGCTCGCGCGCGCTGAGGCGATTCCAGCGCTTGCGGCCCTCCTGGGCGATCTGCAGCGCGAGGGCGAGCACGGCCTGCCAGGGAACCTGGCGCGCGCGGCGGGGGAGGGGGAGGCGGGCCACGCCTGCATGCTAGTCACCGGGACGGCGCGCTCCGCGCCGGTACGGTTCCTCGGATGGCGAAGACCCGGCTGGACACCCTGCTGGCCGACCGCGGGCTGTTCCCCACCCGCAGCCGGGCCGCCGCGAGCGTGCTCGCCGGCGAGGTCCGTCTGGGCACCGAGGGCCGTCGGGCGGCCAAGCCGGGCCAGCTCGTAGCCGACGACGTCGTGCTCGCGGTGGCCGAGTCGCCGGCGTTCGTCTCGCGCGGCGGGCGCAAGCTCGCCAACGCTCTGACCGCCACGCAGGTGGACCCATCCGGCCGACGCTGCCTCGACGTGGGCGCCTCGACCGGGGGGTTCACGGACTGCCTGCTCCAGGCGGGCGCGGCCCACGTCGTCGCCCTCGACGTCGCCTACGGCGAGCTCGCGTGGGGGCTGCGCGGCGACGGCAGGGTCACCGTTCTCGAGCGCTTCAACGCCCGCCATCTGCGGCCCGAGGACCTCCCGTACGCCCCGGAGCTCATCACCATCGACGTCTCCTTCATCGGCCTCGCGAAGGTGCTCCCGGCCGTGCTGGCGTGCGCGGCGCCCTCGTTCGACTGCCTCGCCCTCTGCAAGCCCCAGTTCGAGGTCGGGCGCGAGGGCGTGGGGAAGGGCGGCGTCGTGCGCGATCCCGCGGACCGCCGAGCCGCCCTCGTGGCGGTGGCCGGCGCGGCCGAGCGGCTCGGCGCGAGCGTGCTCGGCTTCGCGTCGTCGGGGTTGCCCGGGCCGAAGGGGAACCGCGAGACCTTCGTGTGGCTGGCCGAGCCCGGTCGGCCGGGCGTCGAGGACATCGAGGCCGCGGCGCGGGCGGTGGAGCGGTGACCGGTCCCATTCGCCGCGTGAACGTCATCACGCACCGCCGGCCCGAGGACATCGCACCCGCGTTGGCCGAGCTGCGCAGGGCCGCGGTCGAGGCCGGCGTCGAGCTCTGCTTCTCGGAGGAGGAGACGCTCAAGCACGACCTCGAGGACGGCGCCGGGCTGTCGCTGCACGCTCCCATCGGGTGCCCGGCCGATCTGGTTCTCGTGCTCGGCGGCGACGGCACGATCCTGCAGGCGCTGCGCACGTACCTCGGCACCGGCACGCCCGTGTTCGCGGTCAACTACGGCGCGGTGGGCTTCCTCGCGACCGTCGACCCGAACGATGTTCGCGACGCCTTCCGCCGCGCGCTGGCGGGCAACTTCGAGGTCATGCACCTGCCCGCGATCGTCGTCGATGGTCGTCAGGACGCCGGTTGGACGGCGATCAACGACGTGTCCTTTCACCGCAAGCCCGGCCTGCGGGTCGCCGACCTGTCCTACATGGTCGGCGAGGAGGAGATCGGCCGCGTGCGCTCCGACGGCATCGTCGTGTCCACGCCCGCGGGATCGACCGGTTACAACCTCGCCAACGGCGGGCCGGTGATGGCGTGGGGGGTGGAGGGGTACGCGGTGTCCTTCATCGCTCCGCATTCACTGACCGCGCGCGCCCTGGTGGTCGCACCGCAGGACTCGCTCGCGGTGAGCAACCGCTCCCGCGAGGAGCCGATCGACGTGACCGTGGACGGCCGGCCCATCTGCGAGCTCGCCGCCGGCGAATCCCTGCGCATGGCCTTCAGGGACGGGCTTGGGGCGCTCGCCCAGATCCCGGGCGCATCCTTCTACCACCGGCTGCGGGAGAAGTTCGGCCGGTTGGCATCGTGAGAAGTCAGTTCTCAGTTCTCAGAAGCGAGGGTCCGGGCCCCGCTCTGACAACTGACAACTGACAACTGATCGTTCCGAATCCCGCACCGAGCGCAGGAATCCCTCCGCTCCGTCGGGCGCCGCTGGTACACCGTCGCTCGTGCTTTCCGAGCTTCGTGTCGAGAACCTCCTGCTGCTCGAGCGGGCGGAGCTGCGCCTGGGCCCCGGGCTCAACGTGCTCACCGGCGAGACCGGGGCGGGCAAGACCGTGCTCGCGCAAGCGCTCGACCTGCTGCTGGGCGGTCGCGCCCGCAGCGGCATCGTCCGGCCCGGGGCGCCCGAGGCCTACGTCGAGGGCGCCTTCGAGGTGCCCGACGCGCTGCGCGAGCGCCTGGCCGAGCGCCTCCCCGAGGGCGCCGAGGAGGTCGTGCTTGCGCGGCGGGTCAGCGCCGAGGGCCGCACCCGCGCGTACCTCAATGGCCGTTCCGCCACCGCGTCCGACCTGCGCGACCTGGGCGGCGAGCTGCTCGCCTTCTACGGCCAGCACGAGCACCGCAAGCTGACCCTGGCGTCGGCTCAGCTCGAGGTGCTCGACGCCTACTGCGGCGCCGAGCAGGCGCAGCGGCGCGCCCGCCACGCCGTCGGGTACGCGATCGTGCGCGAGCTGACGGCCGAGCTGGAGTCGCTGCGGGAGCTGGGGGGCGCGCGCGAGCGCGAGCTGGACCTGCTCGAGTTCGAGCTCTCCGAGATCGAGGCGACCGCACCCAACGAGGCGGAGGAGGCGGAGCTGCTCGGCGAGCGCGAGCGCCTGCGCCACCTCGAGGGCCTGCGCGGGGCGGCGGCCGCCGGCGCTGAGGCGCTGGCGCCGCAGGCGGGCGACGAGAGCGGCGTCTCGGCGCTGCTGGGCCAGGCCGAGCGCGCGCTGGGCGAGCTCGACGGGGTGGACGGGGCGCTCGACGCCCTCGCCGAGCGGACCCGTGCGCTGCAGCTGGAGAGCGCCGACCTCGCGGCGGAGCTGCGCCGCTACTGGGAGGCGATCGAGGGATCGCCCGGCCGCCTCGAGGAGGTCGAGGAGCGCCTGGAGGCGGTGGACCGGCTCAAGCGCAAGCACGGCGGGAGCATCGCCGGCGTCCTCGCGCACGCGGAGCGCTGCCGGGCCCGGCGCGATGAGCTGGCGGGCGCCGAGGTCGCGATCGAGGACGTGACCGCCCGCCTCGCCGACCGCCAAGCCCAACAGGACGCGCTGGCCGCCGAGCTCGGCGACGCCCGCCGGGCCGCCGGGCCGACGCTCGCCGCGTCGGTGCGCGAGCGCCTCGCCGAGCTGGCCATGGAGGGCGCGAGCTTCGAGGTCGTCCTCACGCCGCGCGAGGATCGGGGGCCGACCGGCGACGAGGCCGTCGAGTTCCGGATCGCCCCCAACCCCGGTGTCCCGGACGGGCCGCTGCGCGACATCGCCTCGGGCGGCGAGCTGTCGCGCGTCATGCTCGCGCTGACCGGCGTCGCGGCCGACCGCGGCGGGGGGGACGGTCCGGGACTGCTGGTCTTCGACGAGATCGACGCCGGCATCGGCGGCCAGACCGCTCGCGTCGTGGCCGAGCGCCTGCGCGCCCTCGGCGAGCACCGGCAGATCCTCTGCATCACCCACCTGCCACAGGTTGCCGCCCTGGCCGCCCGTCACTTCTCGATCGCCAAGGACGCATCGTCGCGACCGACGCGCGCCGACGTTCGCCGACTCGAGCGCGACGAGCTCGAGGGGGAGCTCGTGCGGATGCTCGGCGCCGACGACGCCGATCTCGGCGCCCGGCGCCACGCCCGGGAACTGCTCAAGGCCGCCTAACCCCGGGGCGCACGGGGTCGTGCAGCCGTCCGCTTCCGCTCGCGCCGGCCCAGGTGGGGCCGTAGACTTTGCCGGTGGCCGTCTCCAGGACGAAACCTCGCCCTGCCGTGCCGGAGACCCGGCCGCGGGAGGTCCGGGGGATCGCTCGGCTGGGGAAGCGAACGAAGCATCTCGTCAAGCGCCTGCGACGGGGCGACATCGCGATCCTCGACCACACCGACCTCGACCGCGTATCGGCCGAGGACCTGATCGCCTGCGGCATCGAGGCGGTCGTCAACACCGCGCCGTCGTCCACCGGGCGCTATCCGAACGCCGGGCCGCTCCTGCTGGTGCAGGCCGGCGTGCTGCTGATCGACGCGCCCGGCGCACCGCTGTTCGCCGAGCTGGCGGACGGCGACACGATCGAGATCCACGGTGGCGAGATCCGCCGCAACGGCGAGGTCGTCACGCGCGGCGAGGTGCAGGACCCGGCCACCGTCCAGGCGCTCAACGACGAGCGCCGCCGGGACATCGGGGAGGCGCTCGAGGCCTTCGCGCACAACACCGTCGAGCACATGGTCGCCGAGCGCGAGCTCTTGTCCGGCAAGCTCGAGCTGCCGCAGTTCGCCACGGAGTTCCGCGACCGCCCGTGCCTCGTCGTCGTGCGCGGCGTGGACCACAAGCGCGACATCAAGGCGCTGCGCTCCTACATCCGCGACGTCAAGCCGGTGCTGATCGGCGTTGACGGGGGCGCCGACGCGCTGATCGAGGAGGGCTTCAAGCCGCACATGATCGTCGGCGACATGGACTCGGCCACCGAGCCGACGCTCCGCTGCGGCGCCGAGCTGGTGGTCCACGCGTACTCCGACGGGCGAGCGCCCGGCCGCGACCACCTGGAGTCCCTCGGCCTCCCCTACAAGATCGTGCCCGCCCCGGGCACCAGCCAGGACGTGGCCATGCTGATCGCCCACGAGAAGTCGGCTGCGCTGATCGTCTCCGTCGGTTCGCACTTCAACCTCGTCGAGTTCCTCGACAAGAACCGCCGGGGGATGTCTTCGACGTTCCTGACCCGCCTGCGCATCGGCGAGATCCTCGTCGACGCGAAGGGCGTGAGCCGCCTGTACAAGCCGCGGCCCGGCGGGGCGCCGCTGCTGCTGGTGCTCGGTGCGGGTCTGGTGATGCTCATCGTCCTGATGTGGAGCATCCCGGCGCTCCACGACCTGCTCGATCTACTGTGGTTGAAGATCCAGATCCTCCTGGGCCTCAATCCGTAGCGCGGTCCGCCCCGTAACCGTCCTCGTCCGATGTTCGACTTCCGGTATCACGCCCTCTCGCTCGTCGCCGTCTTCATGGCGCTCGTCATCGGGATCCTGCTCGGGATCGCGATCGGCGACAAGGGGCTCGTGTCCAGTACCCGCAAGGACCTCGTCAACTCCCTGCGTCGCGACGTCGGCAACGCCCGCAAGGACGCCGACCGGCTGAAGGCGCAGATCGCCGAGCGCGACAGCCTCGAGCGGGCGCTCTACCCGCTCGTGGTCCAGGGTCGCCTGACCGGCCAGCGCGTCGGGCTGGTGGCGCTCGGGAAGCTGTCCGACCGTGAGATCTCGCTGGTCCGGGACTCGCTCAAGGACACCGGCGCCCGGCTGGTGCTCGAGGCGGTCATCCCGCAGCCGCCGGACCTCGACCGCATCTCTGCGCGCGACAGCGGTGTGCGCGGCCATCCACTGTCCACCGACCCGGTGGCCGTGACGCGCTTCGCCCGCCGCTTCGGCGCGGCGCTGACCGCCGGCGGGCCGCTGCTCACGCGCACGCGCCGGGTCGTGTTCTCCACCTCGAGCGGGGCCTACAACGGACTCGACTCGGTCGTCGTCGCGCGCAGCGAACCCGCCGGGCTCACCGACGTCCAGACGCGGGAGAACCGCGCCTTCGAGAACGGGCTGACGGCCGGGCTGGGCCTGGGCAATTCCGCCGTCGTCGGCATCGAGACGACGAGCACGGCCCCGTCCCAGATCCCGTGGTATCGCAGCCACGGCCTCTCCAGCGTGGACAACCTGAACCAGCTCGCGGGCAAGGTGTCGCTCGTGTTCGCCCTCGGCGGCGCGAGCGGTTCGTACGGCACCAAGCCGACCGCCCAGGCGCTGCTGCCGAAGGCGGCGAGCGGCGCGGGCACCGGGTAGCCGCGCCGCGCATCCGTCGGCATCGCTAGGGTCCAGTCGTGTCGGCCCTGCAGGTCCTCCCGCTCGCGCTGTCCCTCCTCGCGGCCGTCATGATCGCCCCCGCGGCGCTGCGCGCACTGGCCCACGGCGAGCTCACCCACGAGAACTACCGCGGCGTCCGGCTGCCCTACCCGGCCGGCACGATCATCGTCGCCGCCGCGGCACTCGCCCTGATTCCGTGCACGCTCGCCGAGCACGTCTTCAACGAGTCGGTGTTCCGGCCCGAGCTCGGCCTGGTGATGTTCTACGCCCTCGGGGTCGCCTTCCTCGGTCTGCTCGACGACGTGCTCGGCCACGCCGGCCATCGAGGCTGGCGCGGTCACGGCGCGGCGATGCTCGGAGGCGGAGCCAGCACGGGCGTCCTCAAGGCCGCCGGCTCGCTCGGGTTCGCCCTGTTCGCGCTGTCGGACCGCTTCCACAGCGACTGGCGCTGGCTGCTGGCCACGGCCGTCCTCGTGCTCTCGACCAACCTCTTCAACCTGTTCGATCTCCGGCCCGGGCGCACGTCCAAGGTCTTCGTGCTGTTCGGTCTCGCCGCGACGATCGGCGGGTGGTCGCTCGTACCGCTGGCGGCGCTGGGCCTCTTCGTGGGGCCGGTGCTGGTCATCGGCGTCTACGACCTGCGCGAGCGCGCGCTGCTCGGCGACACCGGCTCCAACCTCATCGGGGCCCTCGCGGGACTGTGGATCGTGCTCTCCTGGCCGCCGACCGGGCAGGCGATCGCCCTCGCCGTCATCCTGGGAATCACGGTATATGGGGAATTCCGGTCGATCACCAAGCTGATCGAGCGGGTTCCGCTGCTGCGGCAGCTAGACTCGGCTGGACGACCAACCCATGCCTGATTCGCGCCCGGACACACGATTCATCTTCATCACCGGCGGCGTCGTCTCTTCATTGGGCAAGGGCATCGCCGCCGCGTCGATCGGCCGCCTGCTCGTAGCGCGCGGCCTGCGGGTCCAGCTCCAGAAGTTCGACCCGTACATCAACGTGGACCCCGGGACCATGTCGCCGTACCAGCACGGCGAGGTGTTCGTCACCGAGGACGGGGCGGAGACCGACCTCGACCTCGGCCACTACGAGCGTTTCACCGACGCGAACACGTCGCGCAATTCCAACGTGACCGCGGGCGCCGTCTACAACCGCGTCATCCGCCGCGAGCGCCACGGCGACTACCTCGGCGGGACCGTCCAGGTCGTTCCGCACATCACCGACGAGATCAAGCAGCGCATCCGGCTCATGGCCGAGTCATCCGATGTGGACGTCGTGATCACCGAGATCGGGGGCACGGTGGGCGACATCGAGTCGCTGCCGTTCCTCGAGGCCATCCGCCAGTTTCCCGTCGACGCGGGCCGGGGCTCGTGCATGTTCATTCATCTCACGCTGGTGCCCTACGTCGGCCACGCCGGCGAGCTCAAGACCAAGCCGACGCAGCACTCGGTCAACGAGCTGCGGCGGATCGGCATCGCGCCGGACATGCTCATGTGCCGCTCCGAGGGCACACTCTCGCCCGAGATCCGCCGCAAGATCGCGCTCTTCGCCTCGCTGCCCGCCGAGGCGATCATCTCCGCCCACGACGTCGACAACATCTACAAGGTCCCGCTCGTCTTCCGCGAGGACGGCGTCGACGACTTCATCCTCGAGCACTTCCGCATCGACGCCCCGGCACCGCAGCTCGGCGAGTGGGAGGAGCTGACCCGGCGCGCGGACGAGGCGACCGAGCCCGTCCGGATCGCGCTCGTCGGCAAGTACACCCAGCTCGAGGACGCCTACCTGTCCGTCGTCGAGGCGCTGCGCCACTCGGGCTTCCTCCACGGCCGCCGCGTCGAGGTGGACTGGGTCGACTCCGAGGCGCTCGAGCCCGAGAAGGTCCTCGAACGCCTGCGCGACGCCGACGGCGTGCTGATCCCCGGCGGGTTCGGCGGTCGCGGGATCGAGGGCAAGATCGCCGCCGCCCGCGCGGCGCGCGAGGAGCGGATCCCGTTCCTGGGCATCTGCCTCGGGATGCACATGGTCGTGGCCGACTACGCGCGCCACGTCGTGGGCATGGACGGTGCCAACTCGACCGAATTCGACCCCGAGACGCCGTACCCGGTGATCGACCTGCTCCCCGAGCAGAAGGAGGTCACCGACGTCGGCGGGACGATGCGCCTGGGTGCCGATCCGGTCAAGCTGCACGACGGCACGCTGGTGCGCGAGATCTACGACGAGGCGGTCGTCTACGAGCGCCACCGCCACCGCTACGAGGTCAACAACCTCCTGCGCAAGCGCCTCGAGGCCGCGGGGCTCGTGTGCTCGGGCACGTCGCCGGACGACCGGCTGGTCGAGGTCACCGAGCTTCCGCGCGACGTCCACCCGTTCTTCGTGGCCTCGCAGTTCCACCCCGAGTTCAAGTCGCGCCCCGATCGTCCGGCGCCGCTGTTCCGAGAGTTCGTGCGGGCGGCCGCCGAACGCGCCGGGGGCCGCGCTCCCGAGGTCGCGCCCGAGGCGCGGCAGGAGTCCGAGGCGCAGACGCAGCAGTCCTCGTAGTGGTCGTGCGGGCCGACGAGGCCGACCGCCGGCGCCTCAACGACCTGTTCGTCGAGCTCTGCCGTATCGAGAGCCCATCGGGCCACGAGGCGGCCTGCGCCGCGCGCGTGCGCGCCGAGCTCGAGGGCCTCGGCCTGGCCGTCGAGGCCGACCCGGCGGGCAACCTGCTCGCCCGCATCGCGGGCCCCGGGGACGCCGCGGTCATGCTCTGCGCGCACCTCGACACCGTCAAGCTCGAGGCGCCCGTCGAGCCGGCCCTCGTCGAGGGCGGCTGGGAGAACGCCAACGACGGGATCCTCGGCGCCGACAACAAGGCGGCGGTGGCGATGTTGCTGGCAGTCGCGCACCGCGCGCGGACCGCCCCGCCGCCGATCGGGCTCGAGCTGCTGTTCACCGTCTCCGAGGAGGTCGGCCTGGTGGGCGCGCAGGCCTTCGACCTCTCCGCGCTGCGCAGCCGGTTCGGCTTCGTGTTCGACCACGCGACCCCGATCGGCGAGATCGTGCTGGCCGCGCCCACGTACTACCGCCTGGAGGCCGACTTCCGCGGCGCGGCCGCGCACGCCGGCATCCGCCCCGAGCGGGGTCGAAGCGCGATCGCCGCGGCGGCGGCCGCCGTGGCCGCGATGCGACTCGGGCGCCTCGACGACGAGACGACGGCGAACGTCGGCCGCATCGCCGGCGGCGGCGAGTCCAC
>DASYIJ010000089.1:0-2618 GCA_035997675.1 Solirubrobacteraceae bacterium | reverse complement strand
GGGCGGGAATCCGGCGGGCAGCTGCAGGGTGCCGCCGACGGCAACCGAGTACGGCCGCTTGCGCAGGTGGCGGGGCCTGGCGTTCCGCGTCAGGCCGGGCGCGAAGCGCGACGTCACGAAGACCGCGTCGTTCCCCGCGATCGCGCCGCTCGCGTTGCTCGCCACCAGGCGGTAGTGGTACAGCGTGTGGTCCGCGAGGAAGATCACCGGAGCGCTCACCGACACGGGATTGCTCGACGGCGCGAGCGTGACGTTGCTCGTGTGCGAGATCGCGAACGGCGACGTCCCGATGTCGAAGTGATAGGTGGTCGCCAGCCCGCCCGTGATCACCGAGCCCGTCAACAGCGCGCTGTGCGCGCTCACGTTGAGCGCGGGTCCGGTGACGACGCCCGGCGGCGGGTGCCCGGTCGTACGGAACCTGTGGTCGGCGCCGACCGCGAGGCCACTCGCGTTCAGGGCCACGATCCGGAAGTGGTAGACGGTTCCCGGAATCAGCCTGCCGATGGCGGCCTTGGCCTTCACATTGGTGAATCCGGAGCCGGCGGGCGTCGACTTCGTCTGGGCCGTGTACGAGCTCGTAAGGCCGTACTGGAAGGCGTAGCTGGTCGCCTGGCCACCGGCCTTGACGGTGCCGTTGAGGGTGGCCTTGGTGTTGGAGATCGAGGTCGCCGAGCCCGTCAGGACTGCCGGCGTGGCCGCGGAGGCCGTGGGTGCCGCCCACGCAAGGCAGGCGAAGATGATTGGACAAGCGAGCCAGCGACGCATTCGTACTCTCCCGTTAGTTGTCGTACCCAACCGGCAACAACACGACACTCGCCGGAAAGTCGCGGCTCGATCAAACGTCCGCGACGGCGAGCAGCGCGAGCGCCAGCTCCAGCCGGGCGCGCCCATCGTCGAGCGCGTCACCGAACACCTCCCGCAGCTGCGCGAGACGGTAGCGAACCGTCTGGACATGGACGTGCAGCGCCTCAGCGGTCGCGCGCACGTCGCCCTGGTGTTCGAGCCACGCCGCCAGCGTGACCGTCAGCCGCGCGCGAGCCGAGGGGCGCAGCTCGTCCAGCGGGGCCAGACGCCGCGCCGACAGGTCCGCCGCGACGGCCCGGTCGGCGGCGAGCAGCAGCTCGGGCGCATGGTCGCCCGCGTGCCGTAGCCCCGGAGCGCCTAGGCCAAGGGTCGCGAGCGCGCGCCGCGCCGACTCGCCGGCATGCTCGAGCTCGACGGCGGGGCCCAGGGCGCCGCGGCGCCCGTCCAGCGCGCCGGCGAGCACCTCGTCGAGGCCGGGTGCCTCCGGGTCGCCCAGCAACGCGACCAGCGCGTCCTCCCGCGGCGCCACGAGCGCGTCCGGCGGCAGTCGCCGGGCCACGCGGTCGCCGTCCGCGGCCGCCCACGCCAGCGCGGCGACGCGCGGCGGCGGGCTCCAGTCGGCGCCGCCGGCGAGCTCGGATATCTCGTCGGCGCCCGGCGTCGGCGTCGCGAGGAGGCGCTCGAGCAGCGCGCGCCGGCGCGCCTCTCGCTGACCGGCGCGGCGCGACTGCTCCTGCGCGTAGCCCTCGGCCGAGGCCGCGGACAGCTCGTCGATGTAGGCGAACAGCGCCTCGGCGGTCCGGTACATCGTCGCCGGCGCCACGCCCGCGGCCTCGCCCGCGTCGATGAGTCCGCGCCACGCGACCCGGGCCCCGAGGCGATAGGCGGCGAGCAGCGACTCGAGGCTGCGGCCCTCGCGCAGCTCGCCGGCGCCGAGCGCCATGTAGACCGATCGCCCCGGGAGGCCCGCCCGCGCGCCCGCGGCCACGAGCTCGACGAAGCCGGCAAGCGCCTGCTCGACGCCGGCCCGGATGTTGCGCCCGTACCCGCCGCTGAGCTGGCCGCGGTAGGCGGGGATCCCCTCGCCCACCGCCGCCACGATTTCGTCCGCCAGACCCGCCAGCGCCGGGCGCAGGGCCTCGGCGAGGTCCTCCGGAAGCTCGCGCCACGGTGCCTCGGCCGATTCTTTGTTGCGATCGCTCAAAACTCAGGCCCAAAAACGTGCATCCGCGGCGCAGACGCCGCGAATCATGGCATCTAGGCTCAAACCATGTCACGAACCGCCCGCACCGCCAACCTGTTCGCCGTGGTCATCCCCTTCATCGCCTTCCTGGCCGCCCTCGTACTGCTGTGGAACCGCGCCGTCGGCCCGCTCGACCTCGCGATCCTCGCCGTGCTCTACCTGGCCTCCGGCATCGGCGTGACGGTCGGCTTTCACCGCCTGCTCACCCATCGGTCGTTCGAGACGCACCGGCCGTTGAAGTACGCCTTCGCCGTCATGGGCTCGCTCTCCGTGCAGGGGCCGGTCATCACCTGGGTCGCCGATCACCGCAAGCACCACGCCCACACCGACGAGGAGGGTGACCCCCACTCTCCCCACGTCGGCCACGGCTCGGGTCTGCGCGGCCTCCTGCACGCGCACATGGGCTGGCTCATGAACAGCATGGGCCGCGCGCAGCGGCGCCGGTACGCGCCCGAGCTGATGGAGGATCCCGGCATGCGGGCGATCAACCGCTCGTTCGAGTTGATCGTCGTGGCCGGCCTCGCCATTCCCTTCGCGCTCGGCTACCTGATCGGCGGGACGCTCACCGCCG
>DASYIJ010000040.1:0-8905 GCA_035997675.1 Solirubrobacteraceae bacterium | reverse complement strand
GTCAACCGGCCGCGGCGCAGCTCCGCCGCCAGCGTTCCGAGCCGCAGATCGGGGCCGCGGTGATCGAGAGGGGCGCTCTTGCCTGCGGTTCCGACGGAGAGCGGCGACTGTGCCGACGTCTGGTTCTGGGCCGCGTAGGTGGCGGTCAGCGTCGTGCTGGCGGCGGGGATCGTGATGTTATGGCCGATCGCGCCACCGTCGGACCACGAGCTGAACGCGTACGTGGTGCCGTTGGACGTGAACTGGCCGGCGGCCGAGACGGAGGTCTCGAATCCGACCGCGGAATTGGTGGAGAACGGTGCGGTCTGGGCGGTCCCGGCATAGCCGACTGGTGCGCCGGGCGGCGAGCTGGCGAGCGAGAAGCCGACCGTCTGCGGGTGAATCGTGACGGTCTGCGAGCCGGCGAGGCCGTTGGAGTCGGTGGCGGTGAGGGTGACGTCGTACGACGAGTCGGCGCTGTGACTGGTGAGCGTCGTGAAGCTCGGCGTGCTGCCCGGGAAGGTGCCGATATCGTGGATGTGCGAGGTCGAGTGGTGCAGGATCACGTGCCAGCGGAGATCCGTGACGACCTTCCCGAAGAAGTCGTGCGCTGACCCGTTCAGGGGCACCGCGTTGCCGTCCTGGTAGGGCGTGGCGGATTTTGGATCAGCAATTTGGACTCTGGGGCCGCCCACGGTCACGTGAACGGAGGCCACGGAGGACAGTTTCTCCGTATCGCTGACCGTCAGCCGGGCGGTGTACGCGCCGTAGGCGCCGTATGTGTGCGTCGGGTTCGCCGACTTCGAATGCGCCGAGCCGTCGCCGAAGTCCCAGTCGTAGACCAGGCCTTCTCCATCCGGGTCGCGCGACGTGTCCCCTTTGAACGAAACGGGGAGTCCCGGGTCGACGGTCAGCGGCGTTCCGCTCGCCCTTGCGACCGGCGTGCGGCTACCCACGGAGTCGAAGACCCTGCCCACTTCGCCCTCGCCGTCTCCTGCGGTGGCGCCGATGTTGACGTAGATGAGATCGCTGGCGTGGGCGTAGCTGAGGCCAGGCGGGGCTGCCTCAAGATCGACCCAAGGAGAGGCGCCGGTGGCGAAGTCCGTCGTGTCGCCCGTCGTGGGGTCGTACCGGCGGAGGATGCCCGACCCGTAGTCGCCGAAGAAGGTTGTTCCGGCGTATCCATCGGGGAAGTCGCTGCCGGTGTACGTGAGCCCGCCGATAATCGCGACGCCATCGCCGCCAAGTGCCGTGTGCGGGTTCTCGAAGACCGGCATTTGCACCGGCTTGGTGTACTCGCCTCCGGCCCCATTGCACTGCGGGTCGGCGCTGTAGTCGGGGGTTTGATGGGTGGCCTCCCAGCACGGCCAGCCGTAGTCGCCCCCTGGGCCCTGGAGCATGTCGAGCTCCTCCCAGCTGTTCCAGCCCACGTCGCCGACGGCGGGGCCGAGTCCGCCGCCCCGCAACGTGAACCGGAATGGGTTGCGGAAACCCTTCGCATAGACCTTGGTGCACACGTGACTGAGGTCAGCGTCGCTCGTGCAGAAGGCGTGACCGGCGAGGCCATGTCCGTCGCGATCGATGTGGAGGATCTTCCCCGCCAGGCTGCTCTCGTCATACGTACGGAACGCCTTCTGATCAACGCCGCCGAATTCGGCGGCGTCGCCGCTACCGACCCACAAGCTGCCGTCGGGGTCCGAGCGCACCGTCCCGATGGAGTGCGTGCTGCTGTCCGACGGGATGCAATCGATGTCGTTCGCCGCCTGAGGACATGCGAATGACGGCGTTCCCGGATCGTACGTGCCGAGTATCACCTGCTGCGCGCCGAGCGAGTTGTCCGGGTTGACCACGACCCGGCGCAACTTGGCGACGGCCGGTCCGTTGAAATCGTCCGGGTTGGATCGGTAGGTGTAGAGCAGGTAGATGTAGTGGTTGCTCGCGTAGCTGGTGTCGACAGCGATCCCGAGGAGGCCGCGGTCGCCCAAGGTGGCGACCTGGTCGGAGATGTCGATCAGGGGATCCGGTTGCAGCACGCCGTTTGCGTCCGCCACCCGAACCACGCCGTCCTTCTCGGCGATGAACATACGGCCATCCGGCGCCCATGCAACGGCGGTCGGCCGCGTCAAGCCGGGGATCAGCGCCTGCTGGTCGAACCCGGCGGGCAGGTTGGCGGCGGCGCCCGCGGTCGAGCAGAGGAAAGCGCCCGCGGCCAGCGCCGCGGCCATCCCGGCCGCCAGCCTCCGCGCCAAGCTCATCCAACTGAAAGTAGCAATTCGCCGGAAGTAGTTGACGTTAAGGCGACCGCGGCCCGGTCCGCGTGCATACTCGTGGCATGAACGTCGCCGTTGTCGGATATCCCAACGTGGGCAAGTCCTCGCTCGTCAATCGCCTCGCCGGGTCGCGGGAGGCGGTCGTCCACGAGCGCGCCGGGGTGACCCGCGATCGCAAGGAGATGCCGGCGGAGTGGAGCGGGCGCGACTTCACGCTGGTGGACACCGGGGGCGTCGACCTCGCCGACCGCGACGCGCTCTCCGTCGCGGTTCAGGACCAGGCGCGGGCGGCGCTGGCCGACGCGGCGGTGGTCGTGCTCGTGGTGGACGCGAGGGCCGGGTTGCGGCCCGGGGACGAGGAGCTGGCCGCCATCCTGCGCGGCTCGGACCGCCCCGTGATCGTGGCCGCGAACAAGTGCGACGCGCCGGCGGATCTGGCGCTGGCGGCGGAGTTTCACCGGCTGCGGCTCGGCGACCCGGTGCCGGTCTCGGCCGCGCACGGCCTCGGCACCGGCGACCTGCTGGACCGGGTGCTGGCGGCGCTGCCGGGCGAGGCCGAGACCCTGCCGGACGAGGCCGACCCCATCCGTCTGGCGGTCATCGGCCGCCCCAACGTCGGCAAGTCGTCCCTCGTCAACCGCTTCCTCGGCGCCGAGCGCGTGATCGTGTCCGACCGCGCAGGCACGACCCGGGACGCCATCGACACGCGCCTCGAGGTCGACGGGCGGCCGCTCGTGGTGGTGGACACCGCGGGCCTGCGCCGCGCCGCCAAGGTGGCGGAGGACGTCGAGTACTACACGGCCCTGCGCTCCCGGCGCGCGGCCGAGCGCGCGGACGTAGCCCTGGTCGTGTGCGACGCCTCCGTCGGCGTGACGTCGCAGGACCTGCGCGTGGCCGAGCTGGCCATGCAGAGCGGGTGCGCTACCGCGCTGGTCCTGAACAAGTGGGACCTCGCCGGCGAGCTCGACCTCGAGCACGAGCGGGCGCGCGTGGCCTCGCGGCTGCGCCTGCGCCCGCGAGTGCTGACGGCGAGCGCGACGACGGGACGCAACATCGCCCGCGTGCTGGCGGAGGCCATCGGGCTCGGCGAGCGAATGCGCGAGCGCATCCCGACGCCAGAGCTCAATCGCTTCCTCGCCGACCTCGTGGCGACACGCCAGCCCCCGGCGCGGCAGGGCAACCGCCTCAAGCTGCTCTACATGGCCCAGGTCGGAGTGCGCCCGCCCCGCTTCGCCGTCTCGGTCAACCACCGGCGCCGCCTGACGCGCGACTACGCCTACTTCCTCGAGAACCGCCTGCGCGCCCGGTACCGGCTCGAGGGCATCCCGCTGGTGATCGATTTCGCCGAACGCGGCCAGCGCCGCGCCGAGGGCGGGCGCCGCGCGACCGGCGCGCCCGCAGGCCCTTCGTGATTACCTGTCGCGCCGCGTGACCGAGACCGCCACGCCCCCTCGCGACCGCGACCCGGCCCGGGACGACCGGCGAGTGTTCGTCCACCGTCGCAGGCGCGCACTGGCCGTCGCGGTCCTCGTCCTCATCGTGCTCCTCGTCGTACTGCTGGTGCGGTCGGCCGGCGGCGACTCGCCCCCCGCGGAGGGCGCGGCCAGGTTCGTCCCGGCGAAGGTACTCGCGTGGGTCCACGTGTCGACCGATCGGGGTCGCGACGGCGTGCAGCGCGCCGTCGATCTCGCCAAGAGCTTCCCGAGCTACGGCCGCGTGCAGGACCGCCTGCTGGCCCGCCTGGGCAGCGGTGCCCAACCGGTGCGCTACGACCGCGACCTGGCGCCGTGGCTCGGCCGCGAGGTTGGGCTCGCTCTGCTGGACACCCAGGGGCAGACGGCCGGCACGCTGATCGTGGCCGCGGTGGCGGACCGCGGCAAGGCCGACGCCTACGTCCGCCGGGCCGGGCAGTCCTCCACGACCAACTACCGCGGCGTCACGATCCGCCGGTTCGGCACGGTGGCGAGCACGATCACCGGCGGCTATCTGCTGATCGGGCAGGAGTCCGTGCTGCGCGGCGTGGTCGACTCCACCCGCAATCGTACGGGGGCGCTCGCCGCCGACCCGACCTACCGCCGGGCGATGCGCGGCCTGCCCACCGGCCGTGCCGCCGAGGCCTACCTGACCCCGGGCGGCGTCCGCCGCCTGCTCCAGCCCCAGGCCGGGGCCGTGGGCGTCGCCGGCGTGCTGCTCGACCAGCCGGCCCTGGGCGGCGCCGGCGTGGCGCTCACCGCCCAGGGCGGCGGCGCGCGTCTCACCGTCCATTCGATCCGCGACCCGCGCCTCGCCCGCGGGCGGCCGATCACCTTCGGCGCCTTCGTCCCGTCGCTCGTGAGCGCGGTGCCCAAGAACGCGATGGCCTACGTCGGCCTCACCGGCCTGGACAAGGCGGCCCGGCGGATCCTGTCCATCAGCGCCGCCGCCGGCGCCGCGGGCGCCCGCATCCAGCGTCTGCTGCAGACCCGCGCGCAGGACTTCTCGCGCCGCACGGGGGTCGACGTGCAGCGCGACGTGCTCCCCCTCTTCCGCGGCGAGGTCGCGCTGTGGCTGGCGTCCGCGCTGCCGTCGCCCTACCTGACCGTGATCGCCCGGACGAACGACGAGGCCCGGACGCGCACGGCACTGGGCAAGCTCCAGGCCCCGCTCGTCCAGCTGTTCCTGCCCCAGACCGCCCAGCCGGGGCAGGCGCCCACGTTCGCCGAGCGCGATATCGGCGGCGGGGTGCAGGCCTTCTCGCTCGACCTCGCGCCCGGCGTTCAGATCAACTACGCCGTCTTCGGCGGCAAGCTCGTGATCTCGACGAACCTCGAGGGCGTCCGGGCGGTGAAGCGGGCCCAGGGCTCGCTCACCGACAACGGGTCGTACGGCGCGACGCTGGGGAAGCGCCCGAAGCGGGTGACCTCGCTAGTCTTCCTCGACTTCAGCCAGCTCCTCGGATTGGGCGAGCGCACGGGGCTCAACGCCAACCGCAGCTATCTCGCGGCGCGCAGCGACCTCCGGCGCATACGGGCGCTCGGCGCCTCCACGTCCGGCGGGGGGACGGAATCGACCACGGAGCTTCGCCTGCAGATCTCATGACCAACCTTCCCGAAAACGAATTCCTGTTCACGTCCGAGTCCGTGACCGAGGGGCATCCCGACAAGGTCGCCGACCAGATCTCCGACGGCGTGCTCGACGCCGTCCTACGCGACGACCCGGCCGGCCGGGTGGCCTGCGAGACGCTCGTGAACACCGGCCTGGTGGTCGTCTCCGGCGAGATCTCGACGACGACGTACGTCGACATCCAGGACATCGCCCGGGAGACGATCCGAAAGATCGGCTACACGGACGCCGACCTCGGCTTCTCCGCCGACTCGTGCGCGGTCATCAACGCGATCGACAAGCAGTCGACCGACATCGCCCAGGGCGTGAACGAGGCGCTCGAGGCCCGCACGGATCCCGCCGACGACGACGAGCTCGACCTCGCGGGCGCGGGCGACCAGGGCATGATGTTCGGCTACGCGTCGCGCGAGACGCCAGAGCTGATGCCGCTGCCGATCTCGGTCGCCCACAAGCTCGCGCACCGGCTGGCCGAGGTCCGCCGGGCGGACGTGATCCCCTACCTGCGGCCCGACGGGAAGACCCAGGTCACCGTCCGCTACGAGAACGGCCGACCGATCGAGATCCAGAAGGTCCTGGTCTCCACCCAGCACAACGACGGGATCGATTGCGACACGATGATCCGGCCCGACCTGTGGGAGCACGTGCTGCATCCGGTGCTGCCGGCGGAGCTCTACGACGAGCGCACGCTCAACACCCCGAAGAACTTCCTCGTCAACCCGACCGGCCGGTTCGTGATCGGCGGCCCCGTGGGCGACGCCGGCCTGACCGGGCGCAAGATCATCGTCGACACCTACGGCGGCATGGCGCGCCACGGCGGCGGAGCCTTCTCCGGTAAGGACCCGTCGAAGGTCGACCGTTCCGCCGCCTACGCCGCCCGCTACGTCGCGAAGAACGTGGTCGCCGCCGGCCTGGCTGATCGCTGCGAGGTTCAGGTGGCCTATGCGATCGGCGTCGCCCACCCGGTGTCGGTGATGGTCGAGACGTTCGGCACCGAACGCGTTCCCAACGCCCGGATCCGCGAGCTGATCGACGAGCACTTCGACCTGCGCCCGGGCGCGTTCCGGAAGTACCTCGACCTGCACCGGCCGATCTTCCAGAAGACGGCGGCCTACGGCCACTTCGGCCGCGAGGACCACGACTTCACGTGGGAGAAGACCGACAAGGCCGACGCGCTCCGCGAGGCGGCCGGCATAGAGCAGGCTCAGGGCGCGGTCTCGTAGGAAGTCGCTAGTCGCTGGTCTCTAGTCGCTAGCCAGCGGTCTGAGCCCAAGCCTCTAGCGACTAACGACTAGCGACTATCGACTAGCCCCGCGGCCGGTACCCCACGACGTACCCGGCCGTCCCCTGCGTCCCGGTAACCGCGAACACGTAGCCCCCGGCGATCGCGACTCCGCCCCAGGACGGGGCGCCGAGCGGCAGCTTGGTCAGCACCGCGCCCGTGGTGACGTCGCGGGCGGTCAGGTGGCCAGACATGTCGGTGCTGTACACGACCCCGTTGGCCACCGACAATGCGCCGAAGTGAAGCGGCCCGCCGTCCGCCGAGACCCATTGCCGGGAGCCGCCGCGGCCCAGGCTCCAGATCTCGCCGCCGGCGGTGCCGGGGCCGTAGATGCCGTGGCCGTCGAAGGCGGTCGAGCCGACGATCGCGCCGAGGAAGCCGGGTTCGACCGCGATCAGCGTGTTCCACCTCGGCACCAGCGTCGCGCGGCTCACCGCCCAGTACGTCCCCGATTTCTGCCCGGCGCCGACGAGCTTGCTCCCATCCGGGCCGGCGAACAGGTTCAGCGAGGCGCCGAAGTCGGCGTCGGGCCCCGCCGCGACGTTGCTGGTCTCGTTCCACACGTCTCCGGCACTGGCCTGGAAGTGGCGCAGGAGCGCTCCCGAGGCGGCGTCGAAGGCGAGCACCGAGTCGGTCGTGTCGGCCGCGGGGGCGTGGTAGGCGTTCCCGGTCCCGACGTACAGGATGCCGGTGGCCGTGTCGATCGCGGGCGTGTTCCACACCGCGCCGCCGTCCCGGCCCGGCGGAACGGTGTAGAGCTTCCACCGCTGGGCGCCCGTGGCCGCGTCGAGCGCGACGACCGCTCCACGCACGTTGGTCTGCGGGTCGTTGACCTCGCCGTTCAGAGCCGAGACGCCGATGTAGACCGCGCCGTTGAACACGACGGGACTGCCGTAGGTGTCCGCGCCCTTCTGAGTGTCGAGGGTGGCGTCCCACACCGGGGTGCCGTCGGCCAGGTTCAACGCCACCAGGCGCGGGCCGGACGCGGCGCCGTCGCCGGTCTGCGCCACCGGGACGTACACCCGCCCGCCGGCGATCGCCGCGGTCGCGTTGAGCGGCTTGCCCAGGTCGCGCGACCACCGCAGCTTGCCCGTCGACGCGTCCAGCGCGTACACGGTGCCGCCGCCGGCCAGCGCGACGAGCGTTCCCGCCGCCACCACCGGGGTTCCCGTGAAGTCGCCGGTCGTGGACCGGAAGCTCCACACGGGCCCCATGGTCGGGACCTCGTTCCACGACGGCCCGTCCGAGCCGCCGTCGCGGGAATTGGCCAGGTCGTGCCCGTACAGCGGCCATTCGCTCGCCGACAGCGGTGCAGGCGCGACCTTCGGCAGCAGGTCCACCGGGTTGGGCGCGTCGCCGGGGTTGGGCGGCTGCGGTGGCGGCGGCGGGCCGGGCGCCGACGGGCCCGCGACCTGGATCGCGCCGCGCATCCAGGCGTGCAGCGTGCAGTGGAACTGGTACGTGGCCGGCTTCAGCTTGTCGATCCCGGCCACGAGCGCCGACTGGCCGTTGCCGATGAGCGGGCTGGCGAACTGGCCCGGCGTGTCGGAGGCGATGTCGTGCTGGGCCAGCGGGTCGAGGTTGTTGAAGCGCAGCGTGTCGCCCTGAGCGGCGAGCACCGCCGGGGTGGCGTAGTTGAGCGCGGTCGCGTACGCCTGCTGCTCGGCGGCCCGCGCCGGGGCGGCCGCCAGCGCGGCGGCGATCAGCGAGCACCCGACGAGCAGGGCAGGGTGGCGCGTCATTTCACCACCCGGAACGCGCCGCGCATGAACGGGTGGATCCGGCAGAAGTAGGTGTACGTGCCCGGCGCCAGGCCCGCGGGCGTGTTCCAGTTGACCCGGTTCGCGGCGGCCGTGAGCCCCGTCGGGCCATAGCCGAGCTCACCGGAGTCGAAGTCGACCGGTCCGTCGGCCAGCGGGTAGCTGATGCCGGTGGACCGGTTGCAGGGCTCGCGGCAGGCCGTGATCGTGTGGAACGCCTGCCCCGAGGCGTCGAAGTTCCCGAACTGCAGCGACTGACCCTGCTTGACCGTCGGCGGGTTCTGCAGGCCGCCCGCGAGCCCGAAGCCGCCCGGCAGGTACTGGAAGCCGCCGATCGCGACGCCGTTGAGCGCCGTCTGGCCGTCGGGCAGCGTGGCGGGGTCGGGCACCCCGGGCTGGGCCTCGCCGCCGTGGCCGTTGGCCTCGGCGAGATGGCCGTGGGTGACGGACCCCGTGGTCTTGACGGGCTGCGTGAACGGGTCCGGCGCGGCCCCGTCCGGCGGCCCCATCCACAC
>DASYIJ010000024.1:0-27841 GCA_035997675.1 Solirubrobacteraceae bacterium | reverse complement strand
TCCAGCAACCACATGATGCGCAGGCGATGGACCCCCATCACCGTACGACTGGTGGATCACCCGATGTGCGGAGGGGGCCAATAGACCGAAAAGGATTGTGGCGTTACCGCACAGGCCAAGCGCTCGGCCGGGGCGGAGCAGCCTCCAGCCACCCCGGCCGAGCGCCTCTTTTCCCTTCTCCGTCCATGACTGCCCTCCGCACCGACATCAAGCCGTCCGCTCCCGCACCGGCCTCGCAGACCCCCACGGTGGTGCTGGTCGAGGACCACGTCGCCCTTCGCAAGGGCGTCGAGCTGCTGCTGCGCAGCGAGGGCCTCAGCGTGATCGGCGTCGCGGACGACGTCGACTACGCGTACGAGCTCGTCAGCCGTCGCCGGCCCGACGTCGTGGTCGTCGACATCGGTCTCCGCGGTCGCAGCGGGCTCGAGCTCGCGCGCAGACTGCTCGAAGAGGATCCCGACGCTGGAGTGCTTCTCTACAGCGGCAGCATGGATCGGGACGTGCTCTCCGAGGCCATGGGCACCGGCGTGCGCGGTCTCGCACTCAAGAACGGCACCCCCCGCGAGCTCGTTGGCGCGATCCGCTCGATCGCGGCCGGCGGCAGCTACTTCGATCCCGAGCTCAGCGCGCTCGTCTCCCCTGCTCCGGGAAAGTCCGGACACCTCCTGTCCGGCCGCGAGCGCGAGATCCTCGGCATGTTGGCGAACGGCATGAACGGCACAGCCATCGCGCGGGATCTGATGATCTCCTCCGAGACCGTGCGCACGCACGTGCGCAACGCGATGCGCAAGCTGGCCGCACGCACGCGCGTGCACGCCGTCACGCTGGCGCTCAAGCGCCACGAGATCTCGCTGCACTAGCGCGAAGTTCGCCCTATCCACTGCTAGATTCCGAAGCTCCCTGGTGGGCGTAGCTCAGCTGGTAGAGCTCCTGGTTGTGGTCCAGGTGGTCGCGGGTTCGAGTCCCGTCGCTCACCTTCTGGTTGGTTGCTTTGTCCGCGCGGTAGGCCACCTCCGCCCAAGTCCGGGCGGAACCGCGCCTGCAGCAGCCGCATGCCACTTACGCGCGCTCTTCCCGAGCGGAGTGAGAGTGCCGGCTAGGCCCCAATAGTGTTGCTGCTCGACCGGCCACGGCTGGAGGAGGCCAGATGAGCACAAGCGAGGGCTTCGACGCAGCGATTGAGCGATACCACCAAGCGGCTGGGGAGTTTGTAAAGGGAAACAACGAGTCCTACAAGGCGCTCTTCTCCCAGGGCGAAGACGTAACCGTCGCCAATCCGTTTTTCCCCGTCACCCGCGGCTGGGAGAACGTCGAGG
Organism: Solirubrobacteraceae bacterium; assembly: GCA_035997675.1. Classification (GTDB taxonomy): domain Bacteria; phylum Actinomycetota; class Thermoleophilia; order Solirubrobacterales; family Solirubrobacteraceae; genus JALYZC01. The sequence continues at coordinate 26,525 of DASYIJ010000024.1, read as the reverse complement.
ACCGGATCGATCGTGCCGCAGCTCGGTGGAGCGACGGCGAGGTGACCGGGTTCGAGAACGTGATCAAGTACGCGACTCCGGACCTGGGATACATCGTTGAAATCGAGCGCTTCCACGCCAAGATTGGCGGCAGCCAGGAAGCCGGCCCGGTCGCCTTACGGGTCACGAGCATCCTCCGTCGCGAAGACGGCGACTGGAAGATCGTGCATCGACATGCTGATCCGATCACCACGGAGCAACCGCCGGAGTCGGTGAAGCAGTAGCCGAATAAGAGGAGGCGTCGCATCGAATGTGCATCGCGCTATTGGGTTCGCGCGACAAGCGGGAGCTGGGCGGCCGCTAAACAGCTCGGACGATCCTGTGCAGAGCCTCGATCTCTTGGCGTGGATCGGGGTTCGAGTAGCGTCCGCAAGGGGCGCGGGCGGGAGCGACGAGCGCAACCTCAGTGATCGGACCTGCGGCTGCGGTGACGGTCCTGGGCGTCTTCCGCGCGCCTCTGCGCCTCGCTCACCCGCCGCGCAGCGTCCTTGGCCTGCTGCCTGCTGCGCTTCGCGGCCTTCGTGAAGACGTTGTCGATGGCCTTCTTGAAGGCACTGTTGTCCGGGTCGGGCCCTTCCTCGCCGTCGGTCGTAGGCGGCCGCTCCTCGCGGGTCATACGTGTTCATCGACATTCCGCGTCCCCGAGACCATCTGCCAATCGGGGGACCGGGATGTGAGCGCCTTCCCCTCGTCCGCGTCAGCGCGGTTGTGGGCGCGGTTCTCGCCACATGGTCGCGACGGTGTGGGCGTCGTCGGGGGTCGAGAACGCGCCGACCTTGACGAACCCCAGCCGCTCGTAGCGCTCGTCGTTCTCGGGGTTACTCGATTCGAGGTAGGCAGGCAGCCCCTCGGCGTCCATCTGGGAGAGGTTGTGGGCGAGAAGCGCCATCCCGAGCCCGCGGCCTCGGTGCTCTGGGTGGGTTCCAAGCAGGCTCAGGTAGTAGTGCGGCTCGTCTCTCGGGTGGGAGGCGTCGAAGCGCCCGAGGAGGTCCATCACGGCTGGAGCCCGGGATCCGACCAGCTCAACCATCAGCGGCTCGACGCGGTCCTCCTCCTCTTTGGTCAACTCGGTGCCACCGGGCGGTATCCACACCGACGCCGCTGCGATCGGACCGGCCACCCAGACGCATGGATATCGCAGGGCACTGGCGATCAAGAACCGCCACCAGGGCGCGAGCCTCGAGCGATCGGGAAAGGCCCAGCTCCACAACGGATCGTCGAAAAAGGCGGCCGAGACAGTGGTGGTGAGGCCGTCGAGATCCCGTGCCGTCGCCACACGCGGCGGATCGGCGATGTCCTCCTGTGCCACCGTCACTCCCGCAATCTCACGCGCCGCGACATCCTCCGTCCAGTATCCCCGGTCTCCTCCCGGCGGCGGGGCTGACGGGTGAGCTAACTTCGAGTTCGGAGCGACCGGCCGGGCATGTGAACGCGCGGACGAGGTCGGGGCGCACGCCGCCTCCGATCAGTCGAGGTGGGTGCGCCCGCGCGCGATGGATCTGGTCCTGACGAGGACCGATGAGTTTCGGAAGCGGCCCCGGTCTCAACGACAAATGCCACAACTGGAGGCGCAACCGATGACGCAGGAAATGTCCGACCGGAACCGCTGGATCGCGCTGTACGTGCTGTGCGCGGGCGTACTGATGATCGTCCTCGACGTCACCGTCGTGAACGTGGCGCTTCCCACGATCCAGCGCGACCTGCACTTCTCCCAATCGACCCTGGCCTGGGTGGTCAACGCCTATCTGATCGCGTTTGGCGGCCTGCTCCTGCTCGCCGGGCGATTCGGCGATCTCCTCGGGCGCAGGAGCGTGTTCCTCTCAGGACTGGGCGTCTTCACCGTGGCCTCGCTGGTGTGCGGCCTGGCACAGAGCCAGGAGGTCCTGGTCGCCGCCCGCTTCGTCCAGGGCGTCGGCGGGGCCATGACCTCCGCCGTGGTCCTCGGCATGATCGTGACGATGTTCCCCGAGCCGCGGGAGCAGGCGAAGGCAATCGGCGTCTATGCCTTCGTCGCCTCGGCGGGCGGTTCGATCGGGCTCTTGGCCGGGGGCGTGCTGACCCAGTCGATCAACTGGCACTGGATCTTCTTCATCAACATCCCGATCGGGATCGCGACGGCTTTCGTGGCGACCCGGCTCCTCGACCGCGACAAGGGCATCGGCTTCGGCGACGGTGCCGACGTCCCGGGCGCGCTTCTGATCACGACCTCGCTGATGCTCGGTGTCTACACGATCGTCAAGCCGGCGGCCGACCATGGCTTTGCGTCGTCGCAGGCGCTCGGCCTCGGAGCCGTCTCACTGGCGCTGCTGGTCGCCTTCGTCGTGCGCCAAGCGCGGGCCGCCAACCCGCTCATCCCGCTCCGCATCTTCCGCTCGCGCAACGTCTCGGGAGCCAACATGGTCCAGGCGCTGGTCGTCGCCGGGATGTTCGGTGTGTTCTTCATGGGATCCCTCTACATGCAACGGGTGCTCGGTTACGACGCCCTGCAGATCGGGTTTGCCTTCCTGCCCACGACGCTGATCATGGGGACCCTGTCGGTCCGCTACTCCGAGCCGCTGATCATGCGCTTCGGTGCCCGCAGGTCGCTGCTCGTCGGCATGGTGTTGGTTGCGGTCGGGCTCGCGCTCTTCACCCAGGCGCCGGTGCACGGCAGCTACGTGCGCGACGTCCTGCCGGTGCTGATCCTGCTCGGCCTCGGTGTCGGGGTCAGCTTCCCCGCGCTGATGACGCTGGCCATGTCGGGCGCGACCCAGGCCGACGCCGGCCTCGCCTCCGGTCTCGTGAACACGTCGGCGCAGGTCGGCGGCGCGCTGGGCTTGGCGGTCCTCGCGACCCTCTCGACCACGCGCACCGACAACCTCATCCGCGACGGAAAGACCACCGCGGCTGCGCTCACCAGCGGCTACCACCTGGCGTTCCTCATCGGGGCGGGCCTCGTCGTCGCCGCGATCGTCGTCGCGCTCACGGTCATCCAGCCCGAAGCGCGGCCGCAGGAGGCGCACGCCGGCGCGGAGCCGGCAACCGACACCGTGTAGCCGGCCCACGTCGATCCATCAACGGTTCAGGAGGTCGCGATGAAACAGGTCATGGTCCGCTACCGGGTCAAGCCCGGTCGGACGGCGGAGAACGAGGCGCTCGTGCACGCCGTCTACGAGGAGCTGAACCGCACCGAGTTCGCCGGGCTCCGCTACGCGACGTTCAAGCTCGACGACGACGTGAGCTTCGTCCACATCGCCGTGGAAACGGGCGACGGCCAGAAGTCGCTGGGCGACGTCGAGGCGTTCAAGGAGTTCAGGAAGGGGTTGGGTGAGCGCTGCGACATCGCCCCGGTGGCGACCGAGCTCCGCGAGGTCGACTCCTACCGGTTCCTTGGCGACGAGGTGAAGGAGTAAGTCGCGGCGTCGTAGTCTCCGCGGCATGGGATCTGCCCAATCGACGAACGGACACGCTGGTCCGGGGGGCCGGTCGCCGTCGATCGCCGTCGTCGGGGGTGGCTTCGGCGGGGTCGGTGCGGTGGTGATGCTCCACCGCGCCGGATATGACGACGTCACGGTCTTCGAGCGGGGCGAGCGGGTCGGCGGCGTCTGGCACCACAACACCTATCCCGGTGCCGCCTGCGACATCCCGTCGCATCTCTACGAGTTCTCCTTCGAGCCGAACCCGCGATGGTCACGCCGCTTCGCCCCCCAGGTGGAGATCCAGGCCTACCTCGAGGACGTCGCGCGGCGCCACGGCGTCCTGGACCGGATTCGCACGAACACAGAGGTGCAGCGCGCGAGCTGGGACGACGAGCGCAACCGGTGGATCCTGGAGACGAGCGCCGGGACGCACGAGGCCGACATCCTCCTCACGGCATGCGGTCAGCTCTCGGTGCCCTCGGTGCCGGCGCTACCGGGCCTCGACACCTTTGCCGGCCCCTCCTTCCACACCGCCCGATGGCGCCACGACGTCGACCTCACCGGCAAGCGGGTGGCGGTTGTCGGGACCGGATGCAGCGCGATCCAGGTCGTACCCGCCATCCAGCCGACGGTCGAGCACGTCGACGTCTACCAGCGGTCTCCGGGCTGGACCTTCCCCAAGATGGACTTCGCCTACCGGGATCGCACCAAGCGGCTCTTCGAGCGCTTCCCGGCGCTCCAGCGCCTCGACCGCACGGTCACGTTCGCCTTCATGGAGCTCGGAGCGGCGGCGATGACGAGCCAGCGCTGGCTGCGCCCGCCCTTCCGGGCGGTCGCCCGCCGCCAGGTCAATCAGGCGATCGAGGACCCCGAGCTCCGGCGCAAGGTCACGCCTCCCGACGAGATCGGCTGCAAGCGGGTGATGCTCACCGACGAGTGGTATCCGACGCTCACCGAGCCCAACGTCGACCTGGTCGTCGATCGGATCGAAGAGGTGACCCCCGACGGGGTCCGGACGGCGGACGGGACCGAGCGCCCGGCCGACGTGCTCGTGCTGGCGACGGGCTTTGCGTCGCACAGCTTCACGGCCCCGATGGAGATCGTCGGTTCCGGCGGGCGCACGCTTGACGAGGAGTGGGCCGGGGTCGCGCGGGCCTATCTCGGGCTGAGCGTTCCCGGCTTCCCGAACATGTTCCTGCTCTACGGCCCGAACACGAACGGCGGCACGGGCTCGGTCATCTACACCATCGAGGCCGCGGTCGAGCACGTCATCGGCGCGCTGGCCCAGCTCGAGCGCGCCGACGCGCGGCGCATCGAGCTCAGACGCCAGACGGCCGAGGCCTTCGACCGCGAGCTGCGCGCCGCGCTGAGCGGCACCGTCTGGCATACCGGGTGCACCAACTGGTACGTCGACGAGAACGGCAACGACCCGAGCCAGTGGCCGTGGCTGTGGAGCACCTATCGCCGGCGGGCGGCGAAGACCGGACCGGGTGTGTACGAGGTCGGTGCCCGCGCGCCCGCTCGCGACCGGCCGGCCTAGCCCGGCGGCTCGTACCGCGCGCGCTCGTCGACCTCGCGGTAGAGCGGCATGCCGAGCGGATGCTCCATCTCCTCGGCGAGGTGGCCGAGGAGCCCTGCCGTGCGCGCCAGCAGCGCGACGCCGCGCAGCAGGGCGGCCGGGAACCCGAGGTCGGCGAGGGCGGCGCCGTCGACGCCGGCACCGTTGATCGGCAGCGCGGCGCCCGTCCGCTCGCGGTGCACGCCCGCGACCAGCCGCAGCAGGCGAAGGTGGGGGCCGAGCTGGCCGGTCTCCTCGGCGATCTCGTAGATCCGCGGCGTGCGCGGGTCCTGGACCTTGTGGATCGGATGCCCGAGGCCCGGGATGCGCCGCCCGGCGGCGACCCGTTCGGCGACCGCGCGCTCGGCGGCGGTGTGCAGCTCGGCCTCGGAGGCGTCGGCCCCGGCAACGGTGAGGATCTCCTCGAGGAACCGCGCGGTGTCCTCGACGACGCCGAGGAACACGCTTCCCGCGCCGAGCAGTCCGGCGGCGATCGCGCCCTGAATGGACTCGGGTGCGCCCGTGTAGGTGAGTCGGGCGGCCAGCACGGTGGGGGTCAGGCCGTGGTCGGCCAGGGACACGAGCACCGCGTCGAGCAGCCGCGTCTCCTGGGCCGACGGCATACGCCGCTGCACGAGCAGGAACGCGAGCTCGGTCAGCGTCACCTCGCCCATCAGCTCGGAGGCGAGGTCGCGCCCCATCAGGGTGATCGAGTCGGCGTCGGCGGCGCCGATCCCGGTCCGCAGCCAGCTCTCGTCGGTCATCGCCCGTCCGCCTCGAAGTCGATCTCGCCGGCGGTCCGGTCGCGCTCGAGCCGGTGCTTGGCCACGCGGCCGGTCGGCGTGTGGGGCAGGTCCGCCACCGCCTCCAGGTACCGCGGGACCTTGAAGCGCGTGAGGCGCTCGGCCGCCCACGCCCGGATGCCGGGCAGCTCGGTGCCGGCTGAATCGCTCACGACCACGAAGGCCTTGATCTCCTCCTCGGAGAGCTCCGAGGGCACTCCGACGGCGGCCGCCTCGAGCACGTCGGGATGGGACATGAGCACCTCCTCGATCTCGGCCGGCGCGACATTCTCACCGCGGCGCCGGATGACCTCCTTCTCGCGTCCGATGAAGGTGAGCGTATCGTCGCCGTTGTCGCGCACGAGGTCGCCCGTCCGCAGCCAGCCGTCCTCGAGCAGGACGCGGCTCGTCTCCTCCGGCATGCCCCAGTAGCCCTTCATGACCGCCGGATTGCGCAGCTGCAACTCGCCGACCTCGCCGGCGCCGACCTCGCGGCCGTCGCGCACCACGCGCCCCTCGTTGACCTCGCCGAGCGTCGGGTGCTGGCGGATCGAACCCAGCGTGCCGTACGGCCGGGTGCCGCGCGCCCAGACCGTGCCGTAGGGCGTCTCGGACATCGCGTAGCCGCACACGATCCGCAGGCCGAAGCGCCGCTCGATCTCGAGCTGGCGCTCCTCGGTGGGGGAGGGCCCGGTGTAGCAGAGGCGCAGGGGGCTGTCGGCGTCGTCCGGGCGCTCGGGCTGGCGGATGAGGATCTCGAGCATCGCGCCGATCGCGTTGAATTCGGTCGCCCCGTGACGGCGCGCGTCGTCCAGGAACGTGCCGGCCGAGAAGCCGGGAAGCAGGGCGAGGCTGGCGCGCGCCGCGACCGACCCGAGCACCGAATACGCGGGCGCGTTGATGTGGAACAGCGGCAGCGAGGTCATCAGGCGGTCGTCCGGCGTCAGCTCCATCCACCACGGAAACCCCTCGCCGGCCATCGCATACGCCCGCTGCGTCTGGGTGACGAGCTTGGATCGCCCCGTGGTCCCCGACGTCGGGATCAGCACGGCCGGATCGTCGGGGAGGGCGGGACCGGGTCCGTCGAGCGGCACCGCCGCGTCGGTGAACAGGCCGCCGACGCTGCCGTCGTCCACCACCACCTTCGGCTCCACCTGGCCCACGAGGCCCGCTAGCTCGGACTCGGTGGAGCGCGGGTTGACGGCCACGTGGATGGCGCCCAGGTACATGACGGCGAGCCAGGCGAACAGGTACTCGGGCCGGTTGGCCGCGGTCGCGAGGACGAGGTCGCCCCGGCCCACGCTGAGCTCGGCCAGGGCGCCGGCGGCGCGCCCGATCCGCTCGCGCGCCTGCGCGTACGTGAAGGCCTCGTCCTCGTGGAGAAGCCATGGCTTGTCCGGGACGTCGGCCGCGGCCGCCTCGAACAGCTCGGGGATCGTCAGCGCCATCGCGGGTGATTCTCGCGAATCGCCTGCGCCATACTCGGGTGGGCGGGTCGCACGGCTCGCCGTCGCGAAGCCGGGGGACCGATCAATGGCACCGAACGACACTGTTCCGACCGTCTACGAGTGGGCCGGCGGCGCCGAGGCGTTCGAGCGGCTGACCACGGCGTTCTACGAGCGTGTACGGGCCGACGAGATCGTCGGGCCGCTGTTCGCCGACATGCCGCAGGACCACCCGCACCACGTCGCGCTGTGGTTGGCCGAGGTCTTCGGCGGACCGCCGGAGTACACCGAGGGCCACGGCGGCTACCCGCACATGATCTCCAAGCACCTCGGGTTGGCGATCACCGAGGAGCAGCGCGCCCGCTGGGCACAGCTCATCGGGCTGGCCGCCGACGACGCCGGCCTGCCCTCCGATCCCGAGTTCCGCTCGGCCTTCGCGGCCTACGTGGAATGGGGCACGCGCATCGCGCTGGGCAACTCCCAGCCCGGCGCCGAGCCGCCGCCGCGCGCGCCCGTTCCCCGGTGGGGTTGGGGCGAGGCTCCGCCGTACACCGGCTAGCCCTCGCCCGCGCCGCGACGGGGTCTATCGTCCGCGTCATGGAGGCAGGCGACGCGACGCGGCGGACGTGGCTGGCCAACGAGCGCACCTGGCTCGCCTGGGTGCGCACCGGCCTGACGGCCACGGCCGTGGCCTTCGCGATCGGCAAGGTCGTGCCGGATCTCGCCAACGCCCACAACCACTGGCCCTACGAGGTGCTCGGCGTCGGCTACGCCGTGCTCGGCGCCGCGCTCGTGCTCTACGGCTTTCAGCGCCGGCAGGAGGTGGACCGGGCGATCGAGGCGGGACGGTATGTGGCGCCCCATCCGACGACGATGACGGCCCTCGCGGTCGTCACGACGGTGCTCGGCGTGGGTTCGGCGGTCGTGCTGATCGTCGCCTAGCGGGGCTTCCCCGCCGCCCAGCAGTTGCCCGCGCCGTGGCAGTTGGCGAGGGCGGTGAGCGTGGCGTGCAGGCTCGCCCGGTCGCGGCGCGACAGGCGGCCGTACACGTTGACGCGCTCGAACGGGTCGCGGTCGATGCGGTAGTACTCGCGGGCGCTGCCCCGGTACTCGACGTACACGGCGTTGGGCGTGCGAATCGCCTCGTAGCTGGTCGGGTTGCCGCTGCCGGGCGCGGGGTGGTCGGGGTCGGCGCCGTTCTGGTCGGGACCGTGGTGCTCGATCAGGGCGGCGGTGCGCCAGCTCGGCACCCGCTGGCCGTGCAGCAGCGGGACGAGGCTTCGCCCGTCGACCGCCGGCGCCGGGGTGCCCCCGGCGAGCTGGACGAGCGTGGGGTGGAGGTCGACGTTCTCCGCGATGCGGCTTGTCGTGCGGCCGGCCGGCACGCCCGGCCCGGCGACGATCAGCGGCACCCGGACGTCGGAGTCGAACGCCGTCATCTTGCCGGGGTTCAGGAGGTGCTCGCCCATGTGGTAGCCGTTGTCCGAGGTGAACATGATGTAGGTGTTCTTGGCGAGCCCGCGGGCGCGCAGCGTCGCCTCGATCTTGCCGATCATGGCGTCGACCGCCTGGACCGACTGGGCGCGCTTGCGGAACGCGGCGTCGATGCCGGCGACCTGCTGCGACGTCAGCTGAGCATGGCCGCGGAGCCAGGGCGGCGGGTTGACGTTTGCCCGGTTGAAGGACGGCGGGCGTGGCGCGCGCAGCCCGGGGAACCTGTTGGCGTCCCGCGGGGCCGGGGTGTAGGGCGCGTGGGGGGCGAACGTCGCGAGCTCGAGCACGAAGGGCTTGTTGGCGGCGGCCGCCTGGTTGATGAAGGCCGACCCCTTGGTCGCGAGCACGTCGGTCAGGTACGCACCGGGCTGGTTCCCGTAGTGGACGAGCGCGCCGTTCTCATTGAGGTTGTAGTTGAACTCGCCGTAGGCGTTGCCGGCCGTGCGCCAGTCCGTCCAGCCGGGCGGTACGTGCCGCGTCCGCGGCAGGTAGCCGTTGAGGTACTTCCCGCCGAACCCCGTTCGATAGCCGAGCGGCGAGAGCGCCGTCGCGAACGTGTGGCTCTCCCAGCCCTTGTTGAGGAACGCGTCGAAGCCGCCGTCCGCGCCCATGTTGGTGAAGATCCCAGTGTTGTGCGGGAAGCGGCCGGTGAAGATCGCGGATCGCGAGGGACAGCACAGCGAGTCCGTGACGAAGTAGCGGCTGAACGTGAGCCCGCGGCGCTGCAGCTGGCGCACGTGCGGCATGTACTGCACGAGATTCCAGGCCAGGTCGTCGGTGAGGACGACGACGACGTTGGGCCGCTGGGTGGCCGCCGGACGCGCCGTCGAGCCGCCCGCGGCTCCTGAGGTCGCCAGCGTGAGCCCTGTGGCCGTGGCGGCGGCCAGGACGAGGAACACGGCGACGGCTGTTGGGAATCCCCGCTTCGCGCCCATTCGCTCCGATAACAAGCCGTCGAGCCCGGAGTTGCGGCGTCAACCGAGACCGGTGAGGTCGTTCGACAGCCGCCTGAGCTGGTCGCGGGCGGCCGAGTCGTTGGCCTGGGGATGCGGGTCGGATTCGACCTCGCCGTTGAAGTAGCGGCCGGTGACGCCGTCGAGGTCGGGAGAGGCGACCAGCCGGACGGTCGCGCGGACACCGTCCTCGAGCGGGCTGACGCCCTCGCCGCGGGCGTGCAGGACCATCTTCGTCGGCATGTAGGTGGCGGGGTGCAGGCAGTTGACCGTCACGCCACGGTCGCGCAGCTCCTCGGCCAGGTCGATCGTGAACATGACCTGGGCGAGCTTGCTCTGCACGTAGGCCCGCCCTCCGCTGTAGCCGCGCTCGAGCATCACGTCGTCGAAGTCGATGGGCCCCTGGCCGGCCGAGCTCACGTTGACGACTCGCGCCGGCGCCGAAGCCGTCAGGAGGTCGGTGAGCCGGTGGGTGAGCAGGAAGCCCGAGAGGTAGTTGACCGCGAAGCGCAGTTCGTGTCCGTCGGCGCTGACCATCCGCTCGCCGTCCCCCGGGAGCGTGGTGCCGATCCCGGCGTTGTTGACGAGCGCGTCGAGGCGCGACTCGTGGGCGAGCACGTCCTCGGCCAGGCCGCGGACCTCGTCCAGTGAGGCCAGGTCCGCGCGGTAGGCCCGCAGGTTCGTGTTCCCCGTCTCCGCGCCGATCTCCTCGACGACCGCGTCCAGGCGTTCCCGGCTGCGGCCGTGCAAGAGCAGCGTCGCGCCGTCTGCGGCGAGTGCCGCCGCGACACCCCGGCCGAGGCCGTCCGTGGCGCCGGTGACGAGGATCGTCTGCTCCGAGAGGGGCTGCACGCGTGCGCGTACAGTTCCCCGTTCATGCCGGAGCCAACCCACACCGCAGTCGGCACGTGGAGCGGCGGGCGCTTCATGCACTTCGGCGAACCGCTCGACGACGAGCGGATGTCGGCGCTGCTGCGCCCCGACGAGGCGATGCGCACCGTGCTGACGGCCGACGTGTACGGGGAGGGTGAGGCCGACCGGCTGCTGGGCCGAGCCCTGACCGGAATTGACCGGGAGGCCTACGGCCTCGTGGGCGCCGTGGGCCACGACTTCTACACAGGCGCGCGCGAGGGTGCGCGAGGCTTCCCGCGCTTCACCGACCCACGTCTGCGCGGCGAGGATGACTACGCCGCCTACCTGCGCGGCGCGACCGAGCGGAGCCTCGAACGCCTCGGCGCCGACCACTTCGACCTGCTGCTGCTGCACAACCCCGACCGCACCGGCTACACCAGCGAGGCCGTCTGGGACGGCATGGCCGCGCTGCGCGAGGCCCGGCTGACCAACCGGATCGGCGTCGCGCCCGGGCCCGCCAACGGCTTCACGCTCGACCTGATCGACTGCCTCGAACGCTTCGGCGACCGGATCGACTGGGCGATGGTGATCCTCAACCCGCTCGAGCCCTGGCCGGGCGAGCTCTGCCTGGGCGCCGCGTCGGCGTGCGACGTGAAGGTCATGACGCGCGTCGTGGACTACGGCGGTCTGTTCCACGACGACGTCCTGCCGGGGCACGCCTTCGGCGAGCGCGACCACCGCACCTTCCGGCCCGACGGCTGGGTCGAGGCCGGGCGCGAGCGCATGGAGCGGATGCGTCCCGTCGCCGAGCGCCGTGGTCTCACCATGCTTCAGCTCGCCTGTGCGTGGAACCTGGCGCACGAGTCCGTTGCCGCCGTCGTCCCCACGTTGATCCAGGAGGCCGGGCCGCGCGCCAAGCCGATCGAGGCCAAGCGCGCCGAGCTGGCCGCGCTGCCCACCGACGTCGCGCTCACGCCCGATGAGGTGGAGGCGATCCGCGCGGTCGGGGACAACACCGGCTCCATGCTGCTCAAGGGCGGCTCACCCGACCACGACGGCGAGCCGCGGCCGGACCGCTGGCCCATCGACGACCGGCTGGCCGAGGTGGCGGCGCGCTGGGGCATCGACCCAGCGCGGGACCTGGCTCAGTCGCCGGTGCCGGCCGGCTCGACCGGCAGCCCGGCCGCACGCCAGGCCTGAAACCCGCCCACGAGGTCGGTCGCGCGCGCGAATCCGAGCTCCTGAAGGCTCGCCGCCGCGAGGCTCGACTGGTAGCCCTCGTTGCACATGACGATCACCTCGGCCTCCGGACCGGACACCCGGGGATCGGCATGGCCCGAAGCCGGGTCCAGGCGCCACTCGAGCACGTTGCGGGGGAAGAAGAGGGCGCCGGGAACGACGCCGTCGGCCTCACGCTGGACCTCCGAGCGGATGTCCACGAGCAGCGCCCCCTTCCCCATGGCGGCGAGCGCGTCCCGCGGCTCCGCGCGCCGCAGACCGGCCCGCGCCTCCGCGAGCCGGGCGACGATCGTCCGCCGTTCACTCACCGGATCGTCACTCGTCGGCATACCAGTCATGTCTGCGTCCACGCGCCCGAGCGGCCGCGTAGCGAGTCAGGAGCACGAGCCAGTCCACGACCCCCGCCGCGAGGAAGGCGGCCGGGCCCGTAACGAGCCTGGCGGCGAGTCGGCGGAGGGGCGTGGGGCGCGGGCGGACCATCGCACCCCCGACGCTATCGTTGCGAGCCCATGGCGTCCCCCGTCACGACCAGCGTCACCGAGCTGCCCGAGTCGCGCGTGCGCGTGGAGGCCGAAGTCGCGTCCGACGAGGTCGAGCGCCGCGTGCAGCAGACGGCGAAGGCGCTCGGGCGGGAGATGAAGATGCCGGGCTTTCGCAAGGGCAAGGTCCCGCCCCCCATGGTGCTGCGGCGAGTCGGCCGCGACGCCGTCCTCGACGAGACGCTGCGCAGCTCGCTCGGAGCGTGGTACGTCGATGCCATCGACGCCGCCGGCATCGCGCCGGTCGGCGACCCAGAGGTGGCGCTCGGCGACCTGCCCGGCGAGGGCGAGCCGCTGACGTTCTCGATCGAGATCGGCGTGCGCCCGAGTGCAGAGCTCGGGGAGTACCGGGGCCTCGAGGTGGGCCGCCGCGAGCCGCAGATCGAAGAGGACGCGGTGGAGAGCGAGGTCGAGGGTCTGCGCGAGCGTCTCGCGCGACTCGAGGCCGCCGACCGCCCCGCGCAGAAGGGCGACTTCGTCGTGGTCGACTACGCCGGCACGCTCGACGGGGAGCCCTTCGACGGCGGCGAGGCGCGCGACCAGCTCATCGAGCTCGGCTCGGGCCGGCTGATCCCCGGCTTCGAGGAGCAGATCGAGGGCGCCTCCGCCGGTGAGGAGCGCACGGTCGAGGTCACGTTCCCGGACGACTACGGTGCCGAGAACCTGGCGGGAAAGACCGCACAGTTCGCAGTGACGGTCAAGGAGGTCAAGGCCAAGGAGCTCCCGGAGCTGGACGACGACTTCGCCTCCGACGCCGCGGGCTTCGACACGCTGGACGAGCTGCGCGAGGACATCCGCCAACGCCTCCGCGAGGCCGACGAACGCCAGGTGGAGGGGGAATTCCGCGAGGCCGCGGTGGACGCCGCCGCGGCGAACGCCAAGGTCGAGATCCCGGAGCGGCTCGTCGAAGGGCGCGCCGGCGAGCTGTGGGAGCGCCTTTCGTCGACGCTCGCACGCCAGGGCATCTCGCGCGAGGCATACCTGCGGATCTCGGGCAAGACGGAGGAGGAGATCGTGGCGGAGGCCCGGCCCGACGCCGAGCAGGCGCTGCGGCGCGAGGCCGTCCTGGCGGCGATCGTCGAGGCCGAGGGCATCGAGCCGACCGAGGAGGAGCTGCACGAGGCCCTCGAGCACTCGGCCGAGCACGAGAACACGACGGCGGAGAAGCTCATGGAGCGCCTCGAGCAGGCGGGTCGCCTCGACGCCCTGCGGGCGGACCTGGCGACGCGCAAAGCCGTCGACCTTCTCGCCGAGAGCGCCACCCCGATCGAAGCCGAGCGCGCGGAGGCCCGCGAGAAGCTGTGGAAGCCGGGGGACGAGGACGCGAGCGCCGCCGCCGGCGACGCTCCCGCCGAGCCGCCGGGCAAGCTCTGGACCCCGGGTTCCTAGCTTCACCACCCGAAGCTGTGCAGAGCCGACAAGGGGCTCGAAGAACTGCGCATTCGGGCCGAATCACGTTGCTAGACTCGGCCCACGGCGGCACGACCGGTCCCCAGCCTCCTCACCGCCGCCGAGAAGGAATCGGGGCGAGGAAGCGAAACTGAAGCGAGGACGATGAGCCCACTCGTACCCATGGTCGTTGAACAGACCTCTCGCGGTGAGCGGGCGTTCGACATCTACAGCCGTCTGCTCAACGAACGCATCATCTTCCTGGGCACCCCGATCGACGATCAGATCGCGAACCTCATCGTGGCCCAGCTCCTGCACCTCGAATCAGAGGACCCGGAGAAGGACATCTCCGTCTACATCAACTCGCCGGGCGGTTCCGTGTACGCCGGGCTCGCCGTCTACGACACGATGCAGTTCATCAAGCCCGACGTGCAGACGATCTGCGTCGGCATCGCGATGTCGATGGGAGCGCTGCTGCTGGCGGGCGGCGCGCCGGACAAGCGCATGGCGCTGCCCAACGCGAAGATCCTCATCCATCAGGTCTCCTCGAGCTTTCAGGGTCAGGCGACCGACATCGAGATCCACGCCCGCGAGATCATCGACGTGCGCCGCCGGCTGGACGAGATCATCGCCAAGCACACGAACAAGGACATCGAGCAGGTGAAGAAGGACACCGAGCGCGATTACTTCATGAGCTCGGACGAAGCGAGGGATTACGGCATCATCGACCGTGTGATCTCGGAGCACTAGCTCCGCGTCGCGCGCCGTTCTGGGAGAGAGATGGCCCGTCCGACAGACTCCAACGAGCAGCTCCTCTGCAGCTTCTGCGGTAAGTCGCAGCGTCAGGTCAAGAAGCTGATCGCCGGGCCCGGCGTCTACATCTGCGACGAGTGCATCGATCTCTGCAACGAGATCATCGACGAGGAGCTGACGGCCCCGCCGAGCTTCGACATCGAGAACCTGCCGAAGCCGCGCGAGATCTACGACGTCCTCAACGAGTACGTGGTCGGCCAGGAGGCGGCGAAGCGCACGCTCTCGGTGGCCGTCTACAACCACTACAAGCGCGTCCAGATGATGCAGGCCGAGGACGACGAGATCGAGCTGCAGAAGTCGAACATCCTGCTGCTCGGGCCGACCGGCTGCGGCAAGACGCTGCTCGCCCAGACGCTGGCCAAGATCCTCAACGTCCCGTTCGCCATCGCCGACGCCACGGCGCTGACGGAGGCCGGCTACGTCGGCGAGGACGTCGAGAACATCCTCCTCAAGCTCATCCAGGCCGCCGACTACGACGTCAAGAAGGCCGAGACCGGGATCATCTACATCGACGAGGTCGACAAGATCGCGCGCAAGGCCGACAACCCGTCGATCACCCGCGACGTGTCCGGCGAGGGCGTGCAGCAGGCGCTCCTGAAGATCCTCGAGGGCACGAGCGCCTCGGTTCCGCCGCAGGGCGGCCGCAAGCATCCCCACCAGGAGTTCCTCACGATCGATACGACGAACATCCTGTTCGTCTGCGGCGGCGCGTTCGCCAACCTCGACCGCGTGATCGAGCGCCGCGTGGGGCACAAGGGCATCGGCTTCGGCGCCGCGATCACCCCGAAGATGAACAAGGACACGGGCGAGGTGTTCGAGCACTGCCTGCCCGAGGACCTGATCGAGTACGGCCTGATCCCGGAGTTCATCGGCCGGCTGCCGGTCATGTCCGCGATCCACCAGCTCTCCAAGGACGATCTGGTCACGATCCTCACCGAGCCGCGGAACGCGCTCGTCAAGCAGTTCCAGCGCTTCTTCTCCTTCGACGGCATCGAGCTCGTGTTCGCCGAGGACTCGCTGGGCTCGGTCGCCGAGAAGGCGCTCGAGCGCGAGACCGGCGCGCGCGGCCTGCGCTCGATCATCGAGGAGGTCCTCCTCGAGGTCCAGTTCGAGCTGCCGTCGCGGCGCGACGTGAAGAAGTGCGTCGTGACCAAGGAGACGATCGTGCGCGGGCTCAAGCCGACGCTGGTCACCGAGGCTGCGCCCGACGAGGAGTCGGAGCAGCCGCAAGAGAAGTCGGCGTAACCGGCTCAGCGCCGGCGCAACCTCCGGATCGTCTCGAGCTCGTCGACGTCCGCACGGTCCTTTGCGCGACCGGCGGCCTGCTTCATGGCGATGAGGTCCTCGAGCGAGGCGACCAGGACCGAGAAGCCGCCGAGGTCGTAGCGTTCGGCGCGGCGGCGCAGCGCGTCGTAGCGCGGCGCGCCCGATGGCTTGGCCAGGACGTCGAGCTCTCCGGCGACTGTGTCCAGGGTCAGGACCTCGACGCGCCGCAGGGTGGCCGCGTCGGGCACGAAGGTGACCTTCTTGTCGACCCCCTTGAGGCGGGCGTCGAGTCCGACGAGCACCTCGCCGAGGGCATCGAGGTTGGCCCGGTCGGCGGCGAAGCAGACGTCGAGGTCAAACGTGGCCCGCGAAGACCCGTGGAGGACGCCCGCGATCCCGCCGATCACCACGAAGTCCACGCCACGCGCGACGAGGCGCTGAAGGATCTCGTCGGCGCGGAGCTCAGTCCGCCGCGCGCGGGACACGCTTCGCCCTTTGGGCGAGCCGGCTGAGATTGCGCTGGGACGCCTGGAACGCCGAGAGTCTCTCGGCGGGGCTGAGGGCCAGGCGGGCTCTGATCTGGTCCTCGTCGATGCCCGGGCCGAGGGGGACGGCTTCGACGGCGAGCCGCTGCCCGGTGGCGTGCAACGCGGCCTCGAGGGTCTCGATGCGCGGGTTGGAGCCGGGGTGCTCGAGCCGGGCGATGGCCGACTGCGTCGTGGCGAGGCGAGCGGCCAGCTGGGCCTGGCTCAGGCCCGCTGCTCGTCGTGCCGTGCGGATCACCGTTGCGGGAGACATTGTCTTATAGCTTAACAGCTATATCGCGAATAGACTATGTAGCGTAGCGCGACGCCGCCGGCGCGCTCCGCCAAGCCGCGAGGACGGGCCGCTCTCGCCCCCACATACACTTGGCCGCCCGTGCCCGAGCGCAGCGATCTGGAGTCCCGCACCCGCTACGAGCCCGCGGAGGTCGAGCCGCGGATCGTCGACCGCTGGCTGGAATCCGGGCTCTTCCACCCCGAGCCGGAGGGCACGGCGTCCGAGAACTACTCCATCGCGATCCCGCCGCCGAACGTCACCGGGTCGCTGCACATGGGGCACGCCCTCAACGGCGCCATCCAGGACGTGCTCATCCGCCACCACCGCATGCGCGGCCAGCGGACGAAGTGGATCTTCGGCACCGACCACGCCGGGATCGCCACGCAGACGCAGGTCGAGCGGCGCCTGATCGAGGAGGGCACGAGCCGTGAGGAGATCGGGCGAGAGGCGTTCGTCCGGCGGGCCTGGGAGTGGCGCGAGCAGTACGGCTCCACGATCGTCAACCAGTTCCAGCGCCTCGGAGCGTCCGCGGACTACGAGGACGAGCGGTTCACCTTCGACGAGGGCTACGTCCGCGCGGTCACGCGCGTGTTCGTCGAGCTCTACGAGAAGGGCTACATCTACCGCGACCGCTACATCGTCAACTGGGACCCGGGAAGCCGGTCGGCGATCTCCGACCTCGAGGTGGAGGAGCGCGAGGTCGACGACACCCTCTACTACATCGACTACGACCTCGAGGGCGGCGGCAAGGTCACGGTCGCCACCGTGCGCCCGGAGACGATGCTGGCCGACACGGCGGTCGCGGTCAACCCCGACGACGAGCGCCACCACGACCTCGTGGGGCGCACGGCGATCCTGCCGTTGGTCGGCCGGCGGCTGCCGGTCATCGCCGACGAGTTCGTCAAGACCGACTTCGGAACGGGCCAGCTCAAGATCACGCCGGGCCACGACCCGAACGACTTCGAGATCGGACAGCGCCACGGGCTCGACCAGGTCACCGTCATCGGCGAGGACGGGCGCATGACCGAGGAGGCGGGCGAGCGCTTCGCCGGCCTGCCGGTGCTCGAGGCGCGCGAGGCCGTGGTGGCGGAGCTGGAGGCGGAGGGCCGGATCGCGAAGCGCGAGCCCTACCGGCACGCTGTGCCCTTCTCCCACCGCTCGGGCGAGCGGATCGAGCCGCTCGTGTCGCTGCAGTGGTTCATGCGCATGGAGGAGCTTGCCGAGCCAGCGATCCGGGCGGTCCTCGACGGCCGCGTTCGGATCCATCCGGCCGGGCAGCGCCAGGTGTATTTGGACTGGATGGGGGCCATCCGGCCGTGGTGCATCTCCCGCCAGCTCTGGTGGGGCCACCAGCTCCCCGTCTGGTATCGGGGCGAGGAGACCTACGTCGGCGAGACGCCGCCCGAGGGCGAGGGCTGGGAGCGCGACCCCGACGTGCTCGACACCTGGTTCTCCTCCGCGCTGTGGCCGTTCGCCACCCTGGGCTGGCCGGACGACACGCCGCAGCTGCGCGCGTTCTACCCGACGGACGTGCTCTCCACGGCTCGGGACATCCTGTTCCTGTGGGTCGCCCGGATGATCATGATGGGGCTCGAGTTCGCCGGCGACGTCCCGTTCGAGGACGTCTACGTCCACTCGGTGATCCAGGCCCCGGACGGGCGCCGGATGAGCAAGTCCCTCGGCACCGGCATCGACCCGTTGGACGAGATCGAGACCCACGGCGCCGACGCCGTCCGCTTCGGCCTGCTGGCGATGTCGTCCACCCAGGACGTGCGCTACTCGGCCGAGAAGATCCAGCAGGGCGAGGCGCTGGCGAACAAGCTCTGGAACGCCTCGCGGCTGATCCTGCTCGGCGTCGACGAGGCCGCCCGGCCCGAACCGCGGCCGCGCACGGTGGAGGACCGCTGGATCCTCGGCCGGCTGATCGACGCGCGTACCCAGGCGGTCGAGCGCATCGACGCCTTCGACTTCAGCCGCGCCGCGCTGGGGCTCTACGAATTCGTCTACGGCGAGCTGTGCGACTGGTATCTCGAGCTCGTCAAGCCACGGCTGTACGAGGGCGACCCCGACCTCTCCGCGACGCTGCTCTACCTCCTGCGCGAGACGCTCGGCCTCGCGCATTCCGTCATCCCCTTCGTGACGGAGGAGATCTGGTCGTATCTGCCGGGGGCCGAAGGGCTGCTCGCCGGGTGGCGCTTCGTCGAGCCCGACCACTCGCTGCGCGACCCCCGCGCGGAGCAGGAGGTGCAGCGGCTGATCGACGCCGTGACTGCCCTGCGCAGCTGGCGCGCCACCGTCCGGGTGCCCGCCGGAGCGACCGTCCCGGCGCGGCTCGAGGCCGACGGGTACGACGCGACCGCCGAGCAGCTCGCGCGTCTCGCGCGCTTCGCCTTCGCAGCCGACTCGGGCGAGCCCGTGGCCACCGTTCCCGTCCCCGGCGGGAAGGTCCAGGTGCTCGCAGGCGGCGGCTTTGACCCCGAGGAGGCCGAGCGGCGGCGGGGGGCGCGTCGGGCCGAGCTCGAGGCCGAGATCGCCCGCGCCGAGGGCAAGCTGGCCAACGAGCGGTTCGTCGAACGCGCGCCCGCGCACGTGGTCGAGGGCGAGCGCGCCAAGGTCGAGCGGCTGCGCGGCGAGCTGGAGGCGCTGTGACGCGCCGGCCGTGGTCACCGGCGCAGGCCGAGGCCTACCTGCGGTCCCTCGAGCTCTTCGGCATGCGGTTCGGGCTCGACCGCATGCACCGGTTGATGACGGCGATGGGATCGCCGCAGCGGCGTTTCGAGTCGATCCACGTCGTCGGCACGAACGGCAAGTCCTCGACGGTGCGAATGATCGCCGCGATTCTCGAGCGCCATGGCGTGCGCACCGGCGCGTACCTGTCCCCCCACCTGGCGAGCTTCAGCGAGCGCGTGCGCGTCGGCGAGCGCGACCTCGACGAGGGAGCGTTCGCCGTCGCGGTGGAGCGCGCCGCGCACGCCGCTGCGCTGGTCGATCGCACGCTGGCCGAGGGCGATCGCGTCACGCAGTTCGAGGCGCTCACGGCCGCCGCCTACGGGGAGCTGGCGGCGCGCGGCGTGGATGTCGCGGTGGTCGAGGCCGGCCTGGGCGGGCGCTACGACGCCACCAACGTGCTCCCCTCGCGCGTGCAGGTGCTGACCAACGTCGGTCTCGAGCACACGCGGTGGCTGGGCCCCACCGTCACCGACATCGCCCGCGAGAAGCTCGCGGTGGTGCGCGACGGCGGCACGCTGGTCGTCGGCGTGCTGGATCCGGAGGCCGAGGCCGAGGCGCGCGCGGCCGCCGCACGCCACGACGCGCGCCTCGTGCACGCGGCGGCGGACCCGGGCGTCGCGCTGGCCGCGGGAGGCGCGTTCCAGCGGCCGAACTTCGCGCTCGCGCGCGCCGCCGCGGAAGCGTTCCTGGGCGAGCTCGACGAGACCGCCGTGGCCCGCGCCGCCGCCGAGGTCACGGTACCCGGCCGCTACGAGGTCGTGGCGCGCGAGCCGCTGACCGTCGTGGACGGCGCCCACAACCCCAGCGGGGTGGCCGCGCTGGTCGCTTCCCTGCCCGCCGCGGCCACGGGATCGCTCGTCGCGGTCGTCTCGATCCTCGACGACAAGGACGCCGCCGGGATGTTGCGCGCGCTGCTGCCCGCCTGTCGCGCGGTGGTGTTCACCTCCAACCCCAACCCGCGGGCGCTCCCGCCGGCCACGCTCGAGTCGCTCGCCCGCCAGCTCGGGTTCTCGGAGGATGCCGAGGTGGTGGGCGACCCGGAGCGCGCCCTGGACCGGGCGCGCGGTCTCGCCGGACCGGGCGGGATGGTGCTGGCCACCGGGTCCATCTATCTTGTCGCGGGGCTTGCTGGCGTCCGCCGGGCGCGGGCCCAAATGACATGAACGACGACGACGTCCCGCATTTCCTGCCGATGATCGCCCTGGTGGCGGTCATCGTCGCGCTCGTCATCCTGGTCTTCTTTGGGATCGGGTACGCCTTCGGGCGGCTGTTCCTGTAGGCGACGCACCTCTGCAATCCGCTTACCGGCTGTATCGCGGACACCTGCGGGCGGCTACACTCGCGCGCACGATGTTCCCGTTCGCGATCTTCGGGATCGACAGCGACGGCCTGAACCTGGCGGTCAACCTGTTGATCCTCTGCCTGGTCGTGATCTGGCTGGCGACGGTGTACTGGACCTACTCCGACGCCCGCCGGCGCATGGAGGACCCGATGCTGATCGGGTGCGCCACCGCCGCCTCGTTCTTCCCGTTCGTCGGCTGTGTCGTCTACATGATCGTGCGCCCGCCCGAGTACCTGGACGACGTGCGCGAGCGCGAGCTGGAGATGCAGGCCGCCGAGGCTCGCGTCGCCCAGCTCGGCTACATGCTCTGCCCGCACTGCGACGCCGAGATCGAGCGCGACTTCCTCCGCTGCCCCAACTGCATGCGCCGGCTCAAGAGCCCGTGCGCGAGTTGCGCGCGCCCGCTCGACCCGCGCTGGAAGGTGTGCCCGTTCTGCGAGGCCGAGGTCGTCCAGGGCGAGCCCCAGCCGACCCGCCGCCGCCGCCGAAGGAGCGGCAGCACGGCCGAGCAGTCGGCGGTGGCCGAGGTCACCGAGGCGCCGGCGCCGCCGAGCAGCTAACGCTGCGTTCTCAGATCTCAGATCTCAGATCTCAGTAAGAATGGCGCCCGCATTCTGAGAACTGAGAACCGAGAACTGAGAACTATCCACTCGAGAGGAACGAAGCAGTGGACCGAACCCTGATCCTGGTGAAGCCAGACGCCTTCGCCCGCAACCTCACTGGCGCGATCATTGCCCGCTTCGAACGCAAGGGGCTGCGGATCGTGGCGTTGAAGCTGATGACGATGGACCGTTCTCTGGCCGAGGAGCACTACGCTGAGCACGACGGCAAGCCGTTCTTCGGCGAGCTGGTGGACTTCATCACGTCGGGCCCCCTGGTGGCGATGGTGCTCGAGGGCCACGAGGCCGTGGTCGCCGCGCGGCAGGTGATCGGCGCGACGAACCCGCTCGAGGCGGCCCCCGGCTCGATCCGCGGCGACTTCGCGCTGGAGGTGGGCCAGAACATGGTTCACGGCTCGGACTCCAACGAGGCCGCGGCGCGCGAGGTCGGCCTGTTCTTCCCCGAGTGACGCCGGCGAAGCCGGCGCGCCGTCTCCTCCTCGCCAGCCGCTCGCCTCAGAGAAAGGCGATCCTTGAACAGCTCGGCGTGCCCTTCGAGGTCCGGCCCGCCGACGTGGAGGAGCTGGAGACGGGCAATCCGTTCGTCGTGGCGACCGAGAACGCGGCCCGCAAGGCCGGCGCCGTGTCCGGCGACCTGGTGCTCGGCGCCGACACCGTTGTCGCGCTCGAGGGCCGGATCCTCGGCAAGCCCGCCGACGAGGCCCAGGCGCGCGAGTTCATCCAGGCGCTCGCCTCCCGGACCCACGTCGTGGTCGGCGGCCTCGCGGTTCGCCGCGACGGGGAGGAGCGCAGCGCTGCGGTGGCGACCAGCGTGACCTTCCGCAATCTCGGCGCCGCCGAGGTCGACCGCTACGTCGCGTCGGGTGAATGGCGCGAGCGGGCAGGGGGTTACGCCATCCAGGGCCGCGGGGCCACGCTCGTGCGCACGATCGAGGGCGATTACCTCAATGTCGTCGGCCTCTCGGTGGCGACGCTGATCGAGCTGGTCCCGGACCTGCGCGACCCCGTCCCTCCGCGGCCCTGATCCGGGCATTTTTCCCCGCAATCACGGCAATGGCCGTGTCGGATGACACGAGGTCGTTCGCTACACTGGCGCCGGGCGCGACGGTGCTTTCGGCGTGACGGCATTCCTCCGCCGCTTAAGCCGACGGCCCCTGTTATCCCCTTCGATATGGGCATGTTTTCGTACCTCACCGGCTTCGGTGGCCGCGACATGGCGGTCGACCTGGGCACGGCGAACACGCTCGTCTATGTCCGCGGGCGCGGAATCGTCCTGTCCGAGCCCTCGGTGGTCGCCATCGACTCACGCACGGGCGAGGTTCACGCGGTGGGGATCGAGGCGAAGCGCATGCTGGGCCGCACGCCCGGCACGATCTCGGCGATCCGGCCGCTCAAGGACGGGGTGATCGCCGACTTCGACGTGACCGAGGAGATGCTCCGGCACTTCATCCAGAAGGTCCACCAGAACCGCTGGGCGCATCCCCGCGTCGTCGTGTGCGTGCCCTCCGGCGTGACCGGCGTGGAGAAGCGTGCGGTCGAGGAGGCCTGCCTTTCGGCCGGCGCCCGCCAGGCCTACCTGATCGAGGAGCCGATGGCGGCGGCGATCGGCTCGGGCCTGCCCGTGGGCGAACCGACCGGCTCGATGGTGGTCGACGTCGGCGGCGGAACCTCGGAGGTCGCCGTGATCTCGCTCGGCGGCATCGTGGTCTCGCAGTCCATTCGCGTGGGCGGCGACGAGCTGGACGAGGCGATCATCAACTACGCCAAGCGGGAGTACAAGCTGCTGATCGGGCAGCAGACGGCGGAGGAGGTCAAGCTGGAGATCGGCTCGGCCTTCCCCATGGAGGAGGAGGTCCAGGCGGAGATCCGCGGCCGCGACATGGTCTCCGGCCTGCCGAAGACCATCGTGCTCACGAGCGAGGAGATCCGCCAGGCGCTCGAGGAGCCACTGGTCCAGATCATCGGCGCCGTCAAGGAGACGCTGGACCGCACGCCTCCGGAGCTCGCGTCCGACATCATGGACCGCGGGATCATGCTGGCGGGCGGGGGATCGCTGCTTCAGGGGCTGGACGAACGGCTTCGCGAGGAGACCCAGATGCCGGCTCATCTGGCCGAATCCCCACTGACCTGCGTGGCCGTCGGCTCGGGCCGTTCGCTCGAGGAGTTCGAGGTCATCCACCGCACCAGCAAGAATTCGAAGAATCGCCGGCGTCGCTACTAGCGCGCGGCGCCAAAGACTTGGAGACTCCACCCACGTGTACAAGCAAACGGTCCGCCGGCGGCGGGCGGTCCTCGGACTGCTCGTCGCGCTGTCGCTGATCCTTCTGACCGCCTACTTCGGCGAGTCGGCCGGCGGCGGTCTCCACGCGCTCCAGCGCGGGGTGCTCCAGGTGCTCGCACCCATCCAGGAGGGCGCCAACCGGGCGCTCAAGCCGTTCCGAGACCTCGCCGGCTGGTTCGGCGACACGCTGCACGCGCGCGACCAGCGCGACAAGCTCCGCAAGGAGGTGCGGTCGCTGCGCGGCCAGGCCATCGGCGGCCAATCCGCGGTGCGTGAGAACGTGGACCTCAAGAACATGCTGGGCCTCGACAAGTCGGCGAACCTGACCTCGTATCACCCGGTCACCACCCGCGTGATCGGGCGCTCGCCGACCGTCTGGTACCAGACGCTCAACGTCGACCGCGGCTCGAGCTCGGGCGTCCGCGTCGACCAGCCGGTGGTCAACGGCGACGGGCTCGTCGGCAAGGTCACGTCGGTCACCTCGAGCGTGGCGCAGGTGACGCTCATCACCGACCACACGTCCGGGGTGTCGGCCAAGGTCGCGGACACCGGCGTCAATGGCATCGTGCAGCCCGCCGTGGGCAACCCCAACGACCTGCTCCTGGACTTCGTGTCGAGCAAGAACCGCGTCGTCAAGGGCGAGGCGATCGTCACGGCCGGCAGCCGCTCGAGCCGGCTGGAGTCGCTGTTCCCGCCGGGGATCCCCATCGGCTCGGTGACCAAGGTCGACGCGCAGGAGGTCAACCTCTACCAGCGCGTGCACGTAACCCCCTACACGGACCTGCGCAAGCTCGACTTCGTCCAGATCCTCACTCGACCGGCGGGCGGCGGATGAGCGACAGCGCCCAGCTGACCCTGCGGCTGGCCATCCTCGGCCTGGTGACGGTGATCGTGCAGATCGCGGCCGTGTCGCAGATCTCGATCTTCGGCGTCAGCGCCGACCTCTCTCCGCTCGTGGTCATGTCGGTCGGGTTGCTGACCGGCTCGATCCCGGGTGCGCTGATGGGGTTCGGCATGGGACTGCTGGTGGACTCCGCCCTCGTGGAGACGCTCGGCGTGTCGTCGCTGGTCTACATCGCCATCGGCTACGGCGCCGGGCGCCTGCGTGAGCTGCGCGACCCGGCCCACACGCTGACGCCGGTCGCCGTCGGCGCGGCCGCCACGGCGATCGCGGCGCTCGGGTTCTCGGTGATCCAGTTCCTGCTCGGGATCGACGCGCCCGTGAGCTGGCTGCTGCTCCGCGACATCCTCGTGACGATCGCCGTCAACACGATCATCGCCCTGCCGGTCTACATCGTGGTCCGCCGTCTGCTGCTGCCCCTGCTGCCCGACGATCCGCGCCGCCGCCGCCGGCGCGCCTACACGACCGGCGGGCTCAGCCCGATCTCGAGGGCCTAACCGCACCTGATGCTCCAGCTCCAGCTGCCCGACGAACGCCGGCCGCCGATCACGCCGCAGCTCGCGCTCCGCGTGGCGATCCTCGGCGGGATCGCGCTGACGATGTTCGCGGTCATCTTCTTCCGCCTGTGGTTCCTCCAGGTGCTGTCGGGCGACAAGTACCGCGCGCAGGCGAACAACAACCGCATCCGCGACGTCGCCGTCCCCGCGCCGCGGGGGAACATCGTCGACCGCAACGGCAAGGTGCTCGTCGACAACCGGGTGTCGATCGCCGTGCAGGTCGACCCGAGCAAGCTGCCTGCGGCCGGGCCGCGCCGCGCCGCCGAGTACCGGCGCCTCGGGCAGATCATCGGCCTCACTCCCGCGCAGATCGACCAGGAGGTCAAGCGCCAGCGTCGACTGCTGCCCTACGCGCCGGCCACGGTGAAGTCCGACGCCTCGCGCGACGTCTACTCCTACCTGTACGAACGCCAGGACTCCTTCCCCGGCGTCACCGTGGCGCGCGTGTACCTGCGCCAGTACCCGTACAAGACGGTGGCGGCGCACATGCTCGGGACCGTCGGATCCATCAGCCCGGGCGAGCTCAAACTCCTCAAGTTCCGCGGCGTGCCGCAGGGGACGATCGTTGGCCAGGACGGCATCGAATGGAGCTATGACCGCTACCTGCGCGGCCGCGCAGGGGCCAGCCGCATCCAGATCGACTCGCTGGGACGGGCAACCGGGGAGCTCTCGCTGCGCGAACCCACGCAGGGCAAGAACCTCAAGCTGTCGATCGACCAGGGGCTGCAGAGCGAGGGCGAGCAGGCCATCGCCGGCCTGGGCAGCGGCCGCGGCGCGTTCGTGGCGATGGATCCGCGCAACGGCGAGGTCCTGGCCCTGGGCTCGACCCCGACGTTCGACCCCAACGTGTTCGCCAAGCCGCTGACCGACGCGCGCTACAAGGCGCTGACGTCGCCGAACAACGGAAATCCGCTGCTCGACCGCGCGATCCGGGGCGAGTACCCGACCGGTTCGACCTTCAAGCTCATCACCGCGACGGCGGGGCTCCAGAGCGGCGCGTTCACCCCCGACACGGTCATCGACGACCCGGGCTCGATCCAGATCGGCAACATCGTCTTCCAGAACTCCGGCGGAACGCCGCACGGCGCGATCGCGCTGCGCGAGGCGCTGCAGGTGTCCTCCGACGTGTTCTTCTACACGCTCGGCGCCCGGATGAACAACAACGGTCGTCAGGCGCTGCAGACCTGGGCCCACCGCCTCGGGATCGGCCGCCCCACCGGCATCGACCTGCCCGGGGAGTTCGCCGGGCTGCTGCCGACGCCGGCGTGGCGCGACCAGCTGTTCCGCAAGAAGCTCACCGACCGGCCGTGGTCGGTCGGCGACAACGTCAACCTGTCCGTCGGCCAGGGCGACCTGCAGGCCACGCCGCTGCAGATGGCCGTGGCCTACTCCACGGTGGCCAACGGCGGGCGCGTCCTCACGCCGCACATCGGCCTCGAGGTCGACGACGCGGCCGGCCGCGTGCTGCAGACGATCCAGCCGGGAGCGAGCCGCAGCGTCCACCTCGA
>DASYIJ010000343.1:0-10445 GCA_035997675.1 Solirubrobacteraceae bacterium | reverse complement strand
CGCGCCGCGAGGGCGGCGTGACGCCGTTGGAGCGCTCGGTGTCCGGGGCGGCCTGGCGCGCGAGGACCCCGTCCTCGATCTCGGGGCCGGGGACGGACTGAAGATGTGGTGGGTCGTTGCGATCCATGCGTCGCGCGGGCGTCTGGGGATGCCGCGGCGGGGCCCGGGGCTCGGGATCCCCGGTTTCATCGGCGATTTCGCGCTCCGGCTTGATCGGCCTGGGGGCGACGGGCGGGCCGGGAGGAGGCTCGGGATCGAGGTTCGGAGCGGGGCTGGGCGGCGGCTCGGGCTCGGGAACCGGGGGCGGCGCTGGTACGGGCGCAGCCGGCGTCGGGACGACCGGCTCGGGCGGCGGCGGCTCGGGCGCCGCCGGCTCCGGTGTGGGCGGGGCTAGCGCAGGGGCGGCCGGTGGGCCGCGCGGCGCATCGTCTCGATCGGGGCCAGGCGGCCCGTCCACCGCTCCAGGGACAACGCCCCCTGGCGCACCAGGACCTCCAGCCCCTCCACCGTCTTCAGGCCGTGTTCTGTCGCGGCCCTCGTGAGGGTCGTCCCGTTCTCCGCGTAGACCAAATCGACCAAAGCGCAATAGCTACCGAGGCCATCGGCGTCGATCGGTAGCTCCTTGAAGGTTTCGTCGCCCGCGTCCAGGCCCACCGCAGTGCAGTTCAGGAGCAGGTCGGCGGGTTCGGGCTCCGTCACGGCGCGCCCCCCCAGCTCGGCGCACAACGCCTCGGCCCGCGCGGGCGTGCGGTTCCACACCATCACGTCACGGGCTCCGCCGTGGAGCAGTGCCCACACCGCCGCCCGCGCGCTGCCCCCGGCCCCCAGCACCAGGGCGGTGCGGCCCTCGACGGGTTCGCCGATCGCGGCCAGCAGTCCGGGCGCGTCGGTGTTGTCCGCGCGGATCGCGCCGTCGGTGAACGTGAGCGTGTTCGCCGCACCGATCGCCGTCGCCTCGGGCCCCGCCTCGTCGGCCAGCGCCAGCGCGGCCTCCTTGTGGGGAATGGTCACGTTCGCGCCGACGAAGCCGGCGGGCGCGAGCGCACGCGTGGTCTCGGCGAACAGGTCGGGCGGCACGGGGAGGCGCTGGTAGCGCCAGTCCGCCAGGCCCAACTCGGCGAACGCCGCCTCGTGCATCGCGGGAGAGCGGCTGTGGGCGACCGGCCAGCCCAGGACGCCGGTCAGTGGCACGACGTGGGCGAGTTACCGCCCTTCGCCGCGCGGGCGTTGCTGTACCGCTGCGCGTCCTTGAGGAACTGGGCGTACGTCGTCGAGAAGGCGTGCTCGCCGCAGACGCCCGGCTTGACCACGTAGTAGAGGAGCTTCCCCGTGGCCGGATGCGCGGCGGCCTGGATCGACGCCATGCCCGGATTCCCGATCGGTGTCGGCGGCAGGTCCTTGTTCAGGCGCGTGTTGTACGGCGACTGGCGCGCGAAGTCCGACGAGGTCAGCGGCCGGGTGAAGTCGTTGAGCTCGTAGCGCGTGGTGGCGTCGATCCCGAGCGGGATGCCCTGCTTGAGGCGGTTGTAGACCACCTCGGCGATCAGCGGCCGCTCGCGGTCGAGGTCAGCCTCGCGCTCGATCATCGACGCGATCTTGAGCACGTCGTACGGGTTCAGGTTCTTGGTCTTGGCGGCGCGCAGGTCCACCTTGGCGAACTGCTTCTTGAACGCCTGCAGCTGGCGAGCGACCAGGTCCGAGGCGGGCGAGCCCACGCGGATCTGGTAGGTGTCGGGGAACAGGAAGCCTTCCAGGTTGGGCGTCGAGCGCGGCGCGCCGTAGCTGACCGGGTTGAGCAGCGGCGAGCGCCGCGCGGCGGCCACATAGGAGCCGCGGATCGGCAGGTGCGCCGCCCGCAGGCGAGCGTCGGTCTGGCGGATCGCGCGACCGGGCGGGATCGTGACGTCGACCACCTTGGCCGCCGACGGACCCCTGACGAGCGCGTCGATCACGGCGCCGTAGCTCATGTCGCGCTTGAGCGCGTAGACGCCCGGGTGCAGGTCGCCGCTGTGCCCGCTGAGACGCACGCGCAGACCGAAGAAGAAGCTCGAGGACACCACGCCGCGGCGCTGCAGCACGTCGCCCACCGTGGAGACGCCGCTGTTGGCCGGGATCCGCACCTCGACCGCCCCCGTGCCCTGGCCATGGAACGGCTGGAAGAGCGAGATCGCGAACCACGCGAGCGCGATGACGATCGCGGCCAGGAGCGCGAGCGGGATCCAGCGGCGCGGCCCCCGGCGCGACCCGCCCTCGCGCGGCGTGCGCGGCTCGCGCGGCGGTCCCTCGGAGCGCCGCCCCGGACGCCAGCGCCGACTTGCCGGCTCGGCCTCCTGGTGCCCATCGAGCGCCGCGACCTCCTGGTCATCGAGCGCGGACCAATCCTCGTGCACCGGCTCGTCCATGAAGGACGGGTGGGCCGCGGGCGCGTCCTGCGGCGCCGGCTGGGCTCGCGCGGTCGCCTCCTGGCTGCGGGGCATCGCGGCCGCGGCGGGCTCGAACTCGCGCTCGGGCTCGAAACGCGGCGCGGGCTCGGGGGCGGGCTGCGCGACTGGCGCCGGCGCGACCTCGGGAGGGCGGGCCGGCTCGGGATCGCGGCGCGGTGGAGGCGGAGGCGGAGCGGCCGCCGCCGGCTCCTCGGCCGTCTCGAGGTCGAACGGCCCTGGCGGTTTGACCATCGGATCGGCGCCGTTGGGCGTCCGGCCCTCGCGCATGGCACGGCGCGCTTCGCGCTCGGCACGAGCGCGCTCGCGTTCCTCCTGCGTGCGCTCGCGCGACATCGGCTTTCGGTCGAACAGACTCATCCCATCAGGCGGCCGGCTTCGCTGCGAGCGCCGAACCGCTACGACCGGCGGGCGCCTCCTCGCCGGGCGCGTCACGCGACAGACTACCCACCAAGCGTGGTTATGACGCCTCTTCCGAACCGCCCGCGCCCTCCGCGCGCGCCAACCAACCCTCGAGGAGGTGCGCGGCGGCGCGGGAGTCCTCGCTCGCGCGCCCACCCGTTCGCTGCGCCAGCCGGGTCGTCAACCGTTCGTCGTAGAGCTCGACGGGGACGCCGGCGCCGAGCACGCCGGTCAGGCGCTCGGCGAATGCGCGCGCTTCGCGCGTCTGGTCGGAGTCCTCGCCCGACAGGGACAGCGGCAGCCCCACGACCACGCGTCCCACCTCGCGCTCGCGCACCAGCGCGCGCAGGCGCTGCAGGCCGCGGCGGGTCCCCGGCCGGTCGACCGCATCGATCGGCGTCGCGACCGTCCCGGTCGGATCGCTGAGCGCGCAGCCGCAGCGCGCACTGCCGTAGTCGAGCGCGAGGACGCGCACCGGGCTAGGCGCTGGAGAGCGCCGACTCGATCGCGCTGCGAGCCGCGGCCAGCGCCTCGCCGAGCTTGGACGGGTCGCGGCCGCCCGCCCGGGCCATCGTGTCGCGCCCGCCACCGCCGCCGCCCACGACCTCGGCGGCCGCCTTCACGACGCTTCCGGCCTTGACGCCGCGCTCCACCAGCGCCGGCGAGACGCTCGCGACCAGCGCGACGCGCCCGTCGACCGCCGAGCCGAGCACGATCGCCGCGTCACCCAGCTCGGACTTGAGACGGTCCACCAGGTCGAGCAGCGCCTTCTCGTCCGGGCCGGACACGGCCTCGGTCAGGACGCGAACGCCGGCCACGTCGTCCACGCGCCCGACGAGCTCCTTGACGTCGACCTCGTCGCCGCCGTCTCCGCGCTTGGCGCCGGCCCGGTACTCCTTGAGCTCGCGCTCGCGTTCCTCGACCGCCTCGGCGGCATGCTCCGGCCGGGTGCGCAGGCGCGCCGCGACATCGCGCAGGATGGCGTCGTGGCGGCGCATCAGCCCGACGGCCTCCGGGCCGGTGAGCGCCTCGATGCGCCGTACGTTGGCCGCGCTCGAGCTCTCGCCCGTGATCGTGAACAGGCCCACCTCGCCGGTGGAGCGCAGATGCGTGCCGCCGCACAGCTCGCGCGAGAACGAGCCGTCCCCCACCTCGACCATGCGCACGACGTCGCCGTACTTCTCCCCGAACAGCGCCATCGCGCCGAGTCGACGCGCCTCGTCCAGCGTCGTGGTGAGCGCGCGCACCGGCTGGTTGCCCAGGACCCACTCGTTGACTCGGTCCTCGACGTCGCGCAGTTCGTCCGGCGTCAGGGCCTGCCCGTGGGTGAAGTCGAAGCGCAGCTTGTCGGGACCGACGTACGAGCCGGCCTGGCGCACGTGCCCGCCGAGGCGCTCGCGCAGCGCGGCGTGCAGCAGGTGCGTCGCCGTGTGGTTGGCCTCGGTCGCGTGGCGGGCGACGGAGTCGACGCGCGCGACGACGCGCTCGCCCGGCTCGAGGTCACCCTCCTCGACGGCGACGGCCACCGCCTGGTCGTCGCCCAGGCGGTAGACCTCGGCGACCCGCGCGCGGCAGTCGCCGTCGGCGCACTCCAGCGTGCCCGCGTCGGACACCTGGCCGCCGCCGGCCGCATAGAACGGGGACTCCGCGAGCTTCACGAGCAGGCGGCCGTTGTCGCGCTCGACCGCGCCGACGGTCGTGGCCTGCTCGGTGGTGGCATATCCGGTGAACTCGGTTTCGAAGCCGGCCTGTCCGGCGAACTCGCGCACGCGTTCGCGACCCGCGTCGTCGGGCAGGCCGGCGCGCGCGGTCGCGCGCGCACGCCGGCGCTGATCGTCCATGAGCGCCTCGAAGCCCTCCTCGTCCACGCCGAGGCCGTGCTCGGCCACGAGCTCCAGCGTGAGGTCGAACGGGAACCCGTACGTGTCGTGCAGGCGGAACGCGTCCTCGGAGGAGATGCCCTCGTCCCCCGTCTCGTTGGCCTGGGCGATCAGCTCCTCCAGCAGCTTCGTGCCGTGCTCGAGCGTCCGGCCGAAGCCCTCCTCCTCCGCCGCCAGCCAGCGCCGGATGGAGTCGCGCTGCTCGACCAGCTCGGGATACGCCACGCCCATCACCTCGTCGACGACGTCGGCGTAGCGCGAGAGGAACCCCGGCTCGAGGCCGAGCACGCGACCCTGCTGGATCGCGCGGCGCATCACGCGGCGCAGGATGTAGCCGCGATCCTCGTTGGAGGGCACGACGCCGTCGGCGATCAGGAAGCACATGCCGCGCGAGTGATCGGCCAGGATGCGCATCGCGCGATCGGTGGCGAACCCCTCGCCGTAGCGGCGTCCCGACAGCTGCTCCCCGAGCTCGATCAGCGGCCTGAACTGGTCCGTCTCGAACACCGACGGCACGTCCTGGAGGATCATCGCCATTCGGTTGAGCCCCAGGCCGGTGTCGATGTTCTTGGCCGGCAGCGGCGTGAGCGTGCCGACCGGGTCCTGGTTGAACTCCATGAACACGAGGTTCCAGTACTCGATGAACCGCTCGTTCTCGCCCCCGGGCAGATCGTCGGGAGCGCCGAACTCCACGCCGCGGTCGAGGTAGAGCTCCGAGCAGGGGCCGCACGGACCGGTGGGACCGGCCTGCCAGAAGTTCTCCGAGCGCGGGAGCAGCACGATCCGCTCCCGCGGGATGCCGACCGACTCCCAGGCGGCGATCGCCTCCTCGTCGGGCCCGAGCCCGAGCTCGTCGTCGCCCTCGAAGACGGTGATCCAGATGTCCTCCGCGTTCAGACCGAGGACCTCGAGCGAAAACTCCCATGCGTACTCCACGGCGCCCTGCTTGAAGTAGTCGCCGATCGAGAAGTTGCCCAGCATCTCGAAGAAGGTGAGGTGGCGGGTGGTGTTGCCGACGTTCTCGATGTCGGTCGTGCGAAACACCTTCTGGCAGGTGGTGAGCCGGTTGTGCGGCGGCGTCTCCTGGCCGAGGAAGTAGGGCTTGAGCGGGTGCATGCCCGCGGTCGTCAGCAGCACCGACGGGTCGTAGGTGGTGGGGACGAGCGAGCCGCTCGGCAGGCGCCGGTGGTCGCGCGCCTCGAAGAAGGAGAGGAACGTCTCGCGGATCTCGTCCGAGCTCATGGCCTTGGGCATGGGAGCCTGAGTCTAGGACCGTCTAGGACGGGGCGATGGTGGCGTGGCCGACGATCGCGTCGCCCGCCATCAGGCATGCCGTCTGCCCCGGGGCGGCGCCGTCGACGGGCTCGTCCAGCTCGAGCTCGAGGCGCCGGTGCTCGCCCGCGGCCGGCGCACCCGCCACCCGGGCGGGGAGCGCGTGCGAGCGGTAGCGCAGCTTCACCCGATCGACGGTCGCGCCGTCGCGGTAGAGGGTGGCCGCGCGCACGACCACGCGACCGGCGCGCAGGTCGGCGCGCGGGCCGACCGTCACGCGATTGGTCGCCGCATCGGTGGCCAGGACGTAGAGCGGTTCCGCGGCCGCAACGCCGAGGCCCCGGCGCTGGCCGACCGTGTAGTGCTGGTGGCCGCGGTGGCGGCCGAGCACGTGACCGTCGCGGCGCACGATCTCCCCCGCGCGTCCGCGCTGGCCGCCGTGGCGGGCGAGGAAGCTCGCGCGGTCGGTGCCGGCGAGGAAGCACAGGTCCTGGGAGTCGGCCTTCGACGCGACCGGCAGGTCCGCGTCGGCCGCCAGCGCGCGCACCTCCGGCTTGGTCAGCTCGCCCAGCGGGAAGCGCAGCCGGGCCAGCGTCGCCGGCGCGGTGGCGGCGAGCATGTAGCTCTGGTCCTTGGCCGGGTCGGCCGCCACGCACAGCAGGCCGTCGCGCACGCGGGCGTAGTGTCCGGTCGCCAGTCCGGCGCCGGCGCCCAGGCGCTCGGCCAGCTCGAGCATCGCGTCGAGGCGGACGTGACCGTTGCAGCGCACGCACGGGTTCGGCGTCAGGCCCGCGGCGTGATCGTCGAGGTACGGCTGGACGACGCCGGCCCGGAACTCCTCGCGCAGGTCCATCGTCAGGTGCGGGATGCCCATCCGGTGCGCCAGCGCGCGCGCGCCGCGCACGGCCTGGGCCGAGCAGCACGAGCGCTCGCCGTCGTTGGCCGGATCGGCCCACAGCTCCAGGGTGACCGCGGCGACGTCCGCTCCGGCGCGGGTCTCGAGCAGCGCCGCGACCGCGCTGTCCACGCCTCCGCTCATGGCCACGAGGACGCGGCTGGACGCCGGTGCCAGGCAGGCGTCGGCGCGGGCGGCGGCGCCGAGCGCGCGCGCGAGCGCATCGGCCGCCAGCTCGGCGGCGTGGCGCTTGCCGGGGCTCAGGCCCCCCAGCTCGGCGGCGATGTCATCCGGGCCGACGAGCAGCGCGTCGAGCAGGGCGCGCCCGCGGACGAGCGCGACGGCCGCGCTCCCCGCGGCGAGGGTCGCGCCGCAGCCCGAGGCGTCGAAGCCGGCGTCCGCGACCCGCGCGCCCTCGACGTCCACCGAGACGCGCACCAGGTCGCCGCAGGCGGCGCCCCCGGCGGCGCCAGTTGCGGCGCCGTCGGCGAGACGTCCGCGCCCCACCGGCGCGCTCAGATGCTCGGCGAATCCGCGCACGCGGGCGAGTGTAGCCCCGCGGGGCCGCCGTCAGGCAGTGCCGCCGGGCCGCGGTCAACGGCCGGCGAGGGCGTCGTCCACGGCCTGCCCGATCTCGGCGCTGTCCGTGTAGCCGACGAGCGTGCGCGCCCGGTGCCTGCGGTCGATGACGAGGATGGTCGGCGACTGGAGCACCTGGATGCCGCGGATCGACGCGCTGTACAGCGACACCTGGCGCACCGGAGCGGCAACGATGAGCACCTTGCCGCCGTGCGAGGAGACATGCGTGAGCTCTGCGCGCACCCGGCGGTCGTCAGAGGCCTTCTGGTTCCAGAAGAGGAGGACGACCACCTCGCCGTTGGCCATGGCGCTCTGCACGGCGGCCGCCGAGGAGGTGGCCCCCGGCGTGGCCACCGGACGCAGGGTGATACGCGGAGCGGTCGTCGCACGCCGGGTGGCCGTGGCGCGCGCGGCCGCGGCCGGCGCGGGCGACGTCGTGGTCGAGCCGCCGCCGGTGGCCTGCTGGACGCGCTGATTGGCGGCGTCGGACTGGCCGGCGGCGCCGCGCGCCTTCGTGACGGCCTTGCCCAGGCCGCCGGGAATCGAGGCCCCGGGCCCGTTCGCCGGCGAGGTCGCGGTGTGGGAAGCGGGCTTGGCGGGCGTCGTCGAGCCGCTGCTGTCGCCCTTCGGGCGCAGCGCGAGCATGTACACCGCTCCGAACAGCAGCACGGCGAGGAGCAGGATCTGCAGAGGGCGGGACACCTGGGACATCCCTCCCCTATTCGGCAGGTGAGCGCCGGAGACTTAGCTTCGGCGCGGCTTTTCGTCGCCCATCACGCGCAGGCCGAGCTCCTGCAGCTGGCGCGGATCGACGGGTGCGGGGGCGCCGGTGAGAGGGTCGGCACCGGTCGCGGTCTTGGGAAACGTGATGACCTCGCGGATGTTGACCTCGCGCAGGGTCCCCAGGCCGGCGAGCAGCGCGACGATGCGGTCGAAGCCCATCGCGATGCCCCCGTGGGGCGGCGCGCCGTAGCGAAGCGCGTCCAGCAGGAACCCGAAGCGTGCCTGGGCCTCCTCGGCGCCGATGCCGATCAGCTCGAGCACCCGTCGCTGCACGTCCGGGTCGTGGATGCGGATCGATCCGCCCCCGATCTCGAAGCCGTCGAGCACCAGGTCATAGGCGCGCGAGCGAAGCGCCCCGGGGTCGTCGAGGTCGCCGCTCGGCGCGGTGAACGGGTGATGGAGCGGGTCCCAGCGCTCCTCGGCGGCGTTCCAGGAGAACATCGGGAAGTCCACGACCCACGTCAGGTCGTGGGTGCCCGGAGCCACGAGCTCCAGCCGCTCGGCCAGCTCGAGGCGCAGGGATCCGAGCACGCGGGCCGCCACGGCGGCGTCGTCGGCCACCGCGAGCAGGAGGTCGCCGGCGGATGCGCCGAGGCGATCGTTCAGCGCGGCCACCTCCGCGTCGGAGAGGAACTTCGCGATCGGCGAGCGCCACCCGCCGCCCTCCTCGACGTAGGACCACACCAGGCCCTTGGCCCCGAGGCCCTTGGCCTGCTCGGTCAGCTCGTCGAGCGCCGAGCGCGGGAGCTCGTGCGCGCCGGCGTTGATGGCGCGCACGACGCCGCCGGACTCCAATGCGCGCGCGAACACCTGGAACTCCGAGCCCGCCACGGCCTCGGAGACGTCCTCGATCTCCAGGCCGAAGCGCCGATCGGGCCGGTCGATCCCGTAGCGCGCCATGGCCTCGTCGTAGGGCACGCGCGGCCAGGGTGGCGGCGGCGCGTCGAAGCCTGCCTCCTCGAACACCGCCGCCATGACGTCCTCCATGAGCGCGATCACGTCGTCCTCCTCCACGAACGACATCTCGAGGTCGAGCTGGGTGAACTCGGGCTGGCGGTCCGCCCGCGGATCCTCGTCGCGAAAGGCGCGCGCGAGCTGGTAATAGCGCTCGAAACCGGCGACCATGAGGAGCTGCTTGAACAGCTGCGGCGACTGCGGGAGGGCGTAGAAGTTGCCCTTGTTGACGCGCGAGGGCACGAGGAAGTCGCGCGCGCCCTCGGGCGTCGAGCGCGTGAGGATCGGCGTCTCGATCTCCACGAAGTCCTGCTCGCCCAGCGCGCGGCGCATGGTCTGGGCGACCCGATCGCGGAGCAGCAGGCGGTCGCGGGGGTGGGCGCGGCGGAGATCGAGCGCGCGGTGACGCAGGCGGGTGAGCTCGTCGACCGGCCCCTCCTCGTCGATCGGGAACGGCGGCGTGTCCGCGTCCCCCAGGAGCTCGAACTCGGCCACCTCCAGCTCGACCTCGCCGGTCAACAGCTCGGGGTTGACGTTCTCCGGCGCGCGCCGGGCGACGGTGCCGGTCGCGGTGATGACGTCCTCGGCGCGCAGTGCGTGCGCGCGCTCGTGCGCCTCCGGGGCGGTCTGGGGATGGAAGACGAGCTGGAGCAGGCCGGAGCGGTCGCGCAGATCGATGAAGATCAGCCCGCCGTGGTCGCGGCGGCGGTTGACCCAGCCCGCAACCCGCAACTCCGAGTCGACCCGGTCCGGGCGCACCTGCCCGCACCAGGCGTCGCGGTACCGGTTGGGGCTCAGCGCCGGCTCGCGCCACGCCCTCTCCAGCGGGTTCTGCCCCTCGCTCACGATTCCCCTCCCGTCATCTCCTCGATCAGCTTGCCCACATCGGCCGGGCGCTGCTCGCCGCTTGCCATGTCGCGCAGCTGCGCGCCGCCGTCCTCCTCGAGGATGAGGACGCGGCGGGCGCCGAGCCGGTCGGCGTGTTTGAGCTGGCCCTTGAGGCCGCGCCCGGCGAGGTCGGCCTCGGCCGAGAGCCCGGCGCGCCGCAGCTCGGTCACCAGCGCCATCGCCCGCCGCCGCTGCCCCTCGCCGGCGACGGCGACGAAGGCGTCGCGCCCCGGCGCCGGCTCCTCCTCGTCCAGCGCCAGCAGGATGCGCTCGATCCCGGCCGCCCAGCCGACCGCCGGCGTCGCCGGCCCGCCAAGCTGCTCGATCAAGCCGTCGTAACGGCCACCGCCG
>DASYIJ010000341.1:0-5703 GCA_035997675.1 Solirubrobacteraceae bacterium | reverse complement strand
GCGAGGTCCGGGGACTGCTGCTGCATTGACGACACGACACCTCCCTGCGCCGGCATGACCCGGATCAGGTTCAGACGGTCGGCGGCGAGAACGCCGCCCTCTCAGCCCGGATGCCGGGCTCCCGTAGGACCTGCATGCTAGCGCGGCTCGGCCCATAAGCTTCGGGCGTGCCGGACGACGAGCAGCGGGATGGGCAGGCGTCGGACCGCCCCGAGGGAGAGTCGCGCACGAAGCTGACCCGCGGGGTCCAGCGCGTGGACCAGGAGCCGCGGCTGCTGACCGTCGCGCGGTTCGCCCGTGGCCTGCTGCCGGGCGACCGCGACCTCGGCGGCGATCCCCTGTCGACCGCGGGCGAGGAGGCCCCGAGCGTGCTGGCCCGCCGCCTCGCCGCGCTCGGCGAGCAGCGCCCCAGCGTCGCGCGCGAGCTGGGCCTCGGAGCGCTCCAGGTCTGGCAGGCGATGGCCGAGGCGCAGGGGCGCGGCCGCGGCGCGACGGAGGTGACGATTCTCTTCACCGATCTCGTCGACTTCTCCAAGTGGGCCCTGAACGCCGGCGACGACGCCGTGCTGGCGCTGCTGCGCGACGTGGCGACCGCGACCGAGCGCCCGATCGAGGACGCCGGCGGGCAGGTCGTCAAGCGCCTCGGCGACGGATTGATGGCGGCCTTTCCGGACCCCGCGCCCGCGGCGCTCGCCGCGCGCGAGGCCTGCCTCGCGGTCGGGCGGCTCGAGGTCGGCGGTTACAGCCCGGAGCTGCGCGCCGGCCTGCACAGCGGGCGCCCGCGCAAGATCGGGGGCGACTACGTGGGGGTCGACGTCAACATCGCCGCCCGCGTGGCCGAGGCGGCCAAGGGCGGCGAGGTTCTCGTGTCCGAGGCGACGCAAAGCGAGCTCGCCGAAAGCGATTTTCGGATGCGCCGCAAGCGCCGCTTCCGCGGGAAGGGCACGCCGCAGGGCCTCGAGGTCTATGCGATCGAGCCCGAGACGGGCTCTTAGACTGGGCTCGTGAGTGACGATCGACGCCAGCGGCTCGCGCGTGCGCGGCTGTACCTCGTCTGCGACGCGTCCTTCGGCGCCGCGCGTGTACGGGCGGCGCTCGCCGGCGGCTCCGACATCGTGCAGTTGCGCGAGAAGGACGCCGACGACGGAGCCGTGCTGGCCGCGGCGGCCGAGTTCCGCCGCGCGGCGGACGAGCACGGGGCGCTGTTCATCCTCAACGACCGGCCCGATCTCGCCGCCGCCGCGGGCGCCGACGGGGTGCACCTCGGCCAGGACGACGCCGCCCCGGGGCAGGCACGCGCGCTGCTGGGCGACGACGCGATCATCGGGCTCTCCACGCATTCGGCCGCGCAGGCCGATGCCGCGCAGCGCTCGGGCGCCGACTACTTCTGCGTGGGCCCGGTCCACGCGACGCCGACGAAGGCGGGACGTCCGGCCGTGGGGTTGGACGCGGTCCGCCACGCCGCGACCGTGGCCCGACTGCCGTGGTTCGCGATCGGTGGCCTGGACGCGGGGAACGTCGGGGCGGTGTTGGATGCGGGCGCGCGCCGCGTCGTGGTCGTCCGCGCGATCACCGAGGCCCCCGACCCCGAGGCGGCGGCCCGGCACCTGCGCGTCGCGCTCGATGCGGCGACGGAGGCCGGCGTTGGGGCAGCGTAGCCGCCGCCGCGAGCGTGCGGCCGAGCAACCCGCCGCACCCGGTCGGTCCTCCCGCAGCGAGCGACGCAACGCCGCGGCCCGCGCCCGCCTGGAACCGCTGGCGCCGGGCGAGCGCCCCGGCGCGGTGACCGCGGCGGCGGCGCTGGCCATCGTCCTCGCCCTCGGCAACATCGTGTTCCTGATCGCCGGCGTGAAGGTCGGCGGCAAGCACCCCGCGGCGGGCGGCGTGGTGGCCTTCTCGGTGCTGATGGTCGCCGCCGCGGTCGGTCTCTGGAAGGCCCGCTACTGGGCCGTGCTCGGCTTCGAGGCTCTGCTCGGCATCAGCATCCTGGTCGCGGCGCTTTCGCTTACCGTCGCGTCGAACTGGCAGGCGGTGGCGCTGTGCCTGGGCACCATCGCGATCTGCGGTCCGCTGTTCTACAAGCTCGTGCGCGCCATGGCCCGCATCCAGATGCCCCAGCGCCGCCCGCCGGCGTGAGCGACTGGCCGTTCACCCACGCCGACCGCGTGCGCTACGCCGACGTCGACACGATGCGCCACCTCAACAACGTCGCGTTCGTGCGCTTCTTCGAGGACGCGCGGATCGCGTTCATGCACTCGCTGTTCCCCGAGCACGACCCGACCGACCCCGAGGAATTCCCGGTCGTGTTCGCCGAGCTGCACCTCGCCTACCTCGCGCCCGCCTATTTCGGCGAAGAGGTCCGGACCAGCGTGCGGCCCTCCCATCTGGAGCGCTCGAGCTTTCGCACGGAGTTCCGGATGGAGGTGGGCGACCGCCTCATCGCCGAGGGCCACGGGGTGTACGTCGGCTACGACTACGTGGCCGAACGCGCGCAGCCGCTCGCGCAGCGGATCGTCGAGCGGCTCTCGCCGCTGCTCGCCGGGACCGCCTGACAGCGTCTTATAGGCTCAAACGTATGGCCGACTCCTTCGATTGCGTCGTCATCGGCTCCGGCCCGGGCGGCTACGTGGCGGCGATTCGCGCTGCCCAGCTCGGTTTCCAGACCGTCGTCGTCGAGAAGGACGACGTGGTCGGCGGGCGCTGCCTGAACTACGCCTGCATCCCGGCCAAGGCGGTGCTGCGCACGGCCGACGTGCTCACCGAGATCCGCGAGGCCGACGACTTCGGCATCAAGGTGAAGGAACCCAAGGTCGACTTCGCCGGCGTCACGGCGCGCCGCGACAAGGTGGTCAAGACCCTGACCGGCGGGGTGTCGGGCCTGTTCAAGAAGAACTCGATCGAGGTCATCGGCGGCCACGGTGCGGTCACCGCCGACGGCAACGTGAAGGTGGGCGGCGACTTCGACGGCCGCGAGCTCGAGGCCAAGATCGTCGTGCTCGCGACCGGCTCGGTGGCCAGGCCCGTTCCGGGCACGCAGTTCGGTGGACGCGTCATCGACACCGCCGGCGCGTGGCTGCTCGAGGACCTGCCGGCCTCGATCGCGGTGATCGGCGCGGGGGCGTCGGGCGTGGAGATCGCGTCGGCATACGCTCGCCTGGGCACCGAGACGATCCTCCTCGAGGCGCTCGACCGGGTGCTCCCGACCGAGGACGCCGACATCTCGAAGCTGGTCGAGCGCGGCCTGAAGAAGCAGGGCGTCGCCGTGCACACGGGCGCGCTCGCGCAGGAGGTCGCCTCGGGCGAGCGCTCCGTCACCTTCACCTACGGCGACGGCCAGTCCGGCGAGGTCGAGTACCTGTGCATCGCCGCCGGCCGCGCCCCCGACGAGGAGGGCCTCGGGCTCGCGGAGGCCGGGATCGAGCTCGACGAGAACGGACAGGTCAAGGTGGACGGCGCGATGCGCACGTCGCGGCCCGGCGTGTACGCGATCGGAGACCTCGTACACGGCCCGGCGCTTGCCCACAAGGCGTCCGACGAGGGCGTCATCGCAGTCGAGGACGCCGCCGGCCTGGAAACCCATCCGATCTCCTACATCGACATCCCGCGCGCGACGTTCTGCACGCCCAACGTCGCTTCCTTCGGCCTGACCGAAGCCGAGGCGCGCGAGCAGGGCCATGACGTGACGGTGGGCAAGGTGCAGTACGGCGCCGTCGGCGCGGGAACCGTGTACGGGGACCGCCAGGGCCTGGTCAAGATCGTCGGCGACCAGCGCTACGGCGAGCTGCTCGGCGGGCACATCGTCGGCGCGAAGGCGACCGAGCTGATCCAGGAGCTGGTCAACGCCAAGGAGCTCGAGGGGGGCTACCCCGAGCTCGCGCACACGGTCCACGGCCACCCGACACTGGCCGAAGCGGTGATGGAAGCCGCGCGGGCCGCCGACGGCTGGCTGATCCACGGGTAACCGCCGTGAGCCAGCCGGTCCTGTACTTCGACCTGGTCAGCCCCGAGGCCTACATCGCCGCGGAGCGCGCCGCCGAGGTGCTGGGCGTGGTCCCGGAGTGGCGGCCGATCCACCTGGCCGCGCTGCCGGGCGCGACGGAGCTCGACGCCTTCCGCTGCGCCGAGGAGCGCGACATCTTCCGCCTCGAGCTCGAGCGGCTAGCCCTCGCGAGCGGGCTGCAGCCGCTGCGCTGGCCGCCGGACTGGCCGGTCGACACCGCGCTCGCCATGCGCGTGGCCACCTACGCGAAATCGATCGGTCGAGTGGTGGCGTTCTCGATGGCGGCATTCCGGCAGGCCTTCGCCGCCGGCCGCGACCTGTCGGATCCGGACAGCGTCGTGATCGCCGCCGCGGCCTGCGAGATGCACCCCGCGGCGGTGCTCAAGGCCGCCGGCACGCGCGGCGTCAGCGGAGCGCTGGCGCGCGCGACGGCCGAGGCCGCCGACGCCGGCGTGCGCGGGGTTCCGGCCCTGGGCGTCGGCGACCGGGTGTTCCACGGCGAGTCGGCGCTCGAGGCGGCCGCCACCGCGCTGCGCGAGACGCGAGCGGCATGAGGGCCAACCGCGCCTACCACGTGATCGTGTCGCGCAAGGGACCGGCCCCGTCGTTCCTGGCCGACCCCGAGCGCGTTGACCACGTCGAGGTCGTGGGCATCGAGTCCGGCGAGGTCGAGCTGTTCTGGGATTGCACGCCCGCCGCCGCGGGCCGCCTCTCGCGGCGGCTGAAGACCGACCTCGCGCAACTCGAGGCCGACGAGTTCATCGCCGCCTGGCGCGAGCGCGCCGACGTCGACGTCATCTGACCTGGGCGCGAGCCCGCAGGGACGCGGAATGCCCTGCGCTAATGTGGCCGCAGGACCATGGCCGACCGCGTGATCGCAGCCGTCGAGGGTCAGGGCGACCCCGCTCCGAGGCCGCTGCCGGATGCGGCCGTGGCGCGCGAGTGGCTGGAGGCGATGCTGCTCATCCGGCGCTTCGAGGAACGCGCCGGCGAGATGTACGCCAAGGCGAAGGTGGGCGGATTCCTCCACCTCGCCATCGGCGAGGAGGCCACCATCGTCGGCGCTGCGCGCGCGATGCGCGACGCCGACTACCTCGTCTCGACCTACCGCTCCCACGGCCACGCGCTCGCCCGCGGCACGAGCCCCAACGCCGTCATGGCCGAGCTGTTCGGCCGCGTGGACGGCTGCTCGCGAGGCCGCGGCGGCTCGATGCACATGTTCGACCTCGAGCGCCGTTTCATGGGGGGCTACGGGATCGTCGGCGGGAACCTGCCGCTCGCGGCCGGCATGAGCCTGGCGGCCGACTACCTCGCCACGGGCGACGCGACGGTGTGCACGTTCGGCGACGGCGCGTCCAACCAGGGCACGTTCGGCGAGACGATGAACCTGGCGGCCCTGTGGAACCTGCCGGTCGTCTTCATGGTGACCAACAACCAGTTCGGGATGGGCACCTCGCTCGAGCGCCACTCGGCGGTCACAGACCTCCAGCGCAAGGGCGAGTCGTTCGGCGTGCCGGGCCTGCGCTGCGACGGCATGGACGTCGTCGACACCCACGCCGTCGTCTCGGAGGCGCTGCGCATCGCCCGCGAGGAGCGCCGTCCGACCCTGGTCGAGGCGGTCACCTACCGCTTCCGCGGCCACTCGATGGCCGACCCCGAGGAGTACCGCACCCGCGAGCAGGTGGAGGAGTGGCGCAAGCGCG
>DASYIJ010000155.1:0-1896 GCA_035997675.1 Solirubrobacteraceae bacterium | reverse complement strand
CGTGGTCGTCGGCGAGACGGCGAAGATCGGCGACAACGTGACTCTGTACCAGGGGGTCACCCTGGGCGGCACCGGCTTCGCCACCGGCAAGCGCCACCCGACCGTGCAGGACAACGTGACGATCGGATCGGGGGCCAAGCTGCTCGGGCCGATCACGATCGGTCACGGCTCGAAGATCGGCGCCAACAGCGTCGTCATCCACGACGTGCCGCCGAACTCGACGGTGGTCGGCAACCCCGGCCACCCGGTGCGTGTCGAGGGCCGGCGGCCCGAGGGCCCCGACGCCGACTGGATCCACCTGCCGGACCCGATCGC
Organism: Solirubrobacteraceae bacterium; assembly: GCA_035997675.1. Classification (GTDB taxonomy): domain Bacteria; phylum Actinomycetota; class Thermoleophilia; order Solirubrobacterales; family Solirubrobacteraceae; genus JALYZC01. The sequence continues at coordinate 1,581 of DASYIJ010000155.1, read as the reverse complement.
CGACGCGATCGCCGGGCTGGCCAGCCGCATCGGCGCGCTGGAGCGCGCGCTGGCTGATCTGGCCGGCGATGAGAAGATCGAGACCTCGGCCGAGGTGCGCCCGCTTCGCCCCGCGAGCGGGCCGAACCCGGCCGGCGGCTAGCGGCGCCTCAGTAGAAGACGCTTCGGGAGCGGTGCCGCGGCCGCGCCTTGTACCGCGGCGCCTGCCCGCGGTTCCAGAGCCATCCGTCGAGCGTGCGCGGGGGCACGCCGAGCCGCGTGGCGAGCACCTCGCCCGCGTGGACCGCGCACGCCCGGATTTCGACCTCCTCCGGCGAGCCGGCCTCGAGCAGGTCGCCGGCGTCTATCCGGGCCGCCAGGTCGGGGTCGTAGCGCAGCACGCCGTCCATCCGCAGCACGTGGGGAACGAGGTTGTCGGCGAAGACGGTCAACCGGTCGAGGTCGTCGAACTCGGCCACGCCGGCGAGCGCAAGGTCGTTCGGCGTGATCTGCGCGCGCTTGAAGAACGGCGGATCGTGGAAGAACGCCATCCCGCCCGCCAGCGCCTCCGCGAGTCGCTCGGCGGATCGGTCGGCCGAGTCGACGAACTCCAGCGGCGAGAGGCCCGCGAGGAAGGCGCCGAGATCGCGCAGCGCGCGGGCGTAGAGCACCATGAGCTCGTGGTCGGGGTCCTGCCCGAGGACCTCGGCGACCGCGGAGGCGTCGAGGGCGGCGAGCTCCTCGGTGGTCCAGGGGCCGTCGGCGCGCCAGCGATCCGCAAGCGCCCAGGCGACGGTGAAGTAGCCCGAGCAGCCCTCCCGCTTGTGCAGCGTGGGGAACCAGCCCGAACCGAAGTTGATCGCGTCGAGCGCGAGCAGGTAGGCGGCGACGTCCTCCCGCGAACCCTCGAGGAAATGGCGCTCGGGATCCAGCGCCGGGTCCGGGCCGGGTTCCACGTCGCCGAGGCGCTCGAGGTCGATGCGCACGAAGCGGGCCCGCGCCGCGATGTGGGCGCACTCGGTGCGGACGTCGTCGCAGAGCCCCACACCCCGATCGTAGGCGGTCGCGGCCGCGTCGGCCGCTATCGTCGAGGGCGATGCCCGAGAAGACCCAAGCCGCCCCGATCGAGGACGTCGATGCCCTGCTCGACGGGCTGAACGAACCCCAGCGCGAGGCCGTCACCTACGGCGAGGGCCCGCTCCTGATCCTGGCCGGTGCGGGCTCGGGCAAGACGCGCGTCCTGACCCACCGCATCGCCTATCTCGTGCGGACGGGCCGCGCGCGGGCGGGCGAGATCCTGGCCATCACGTTCACCAACAAGGCGGCCCAGGAGATGCGCCAGCGGGTCGAGCTGCTGCTCGGCTCGCGCGTGCGCGCGATGTGGGTCATGACCTTCCACTCGGCCTGTGCCCGCATGCTGCGCGCCGACGCCCAGCGACTCGGCTACACCCGCCAGTTCACGATCTACGACCAGGCCGACTCGCGCCGGATGGTCAAGCGCTGCCTCGACCAGCTGGGCGTCGACCTCAAGCGCTTCACGCCCGGCGCGGTGCAGAACCAGATCAGCTCGGCCAAGAACGAGCTTCGCTCGGCCGAGGACTA
>DASYIJ010000002.1:0-19524 GCA_035997675.1 Solirubrobacteraceae bacterium | reverse complement strand
GATGAGCTTCTCCTCGGCCGTCAGCTCGGTCTCGCCCTTCGGCGTGACCTTGCCGACGAGCAGATCGCCCGAGTTGACCTCGGCGCCGATGCGCACGATGCCCCGGTCGTCGAGGTTGCGCAGCGACTCCTCCGAACGGTTGGGGATGTCGCGCGTGATCTCCTCGTCGCCCAGCTTCGTCGTACGGGCGTCGATCTCGTACTCCTCGATGTGGATCGAGGTGAGCTCGTCGTCCTTGACGAGCCGGTTGGACAGGATGACCGCGTCCTCGAAGTTGTAGCCCTCCCAGGACATGAAGGCGACGAGCAGGTTCTTCCCCAGCGCCATCTCGCCCTCGTTGGTCGAGGAGCCGTCGGCGAGGACCTCGTCGGCCTTCACCTTCTGGCCGGTCGCCACCCGCGGGCGCTGATGGATCAGGGTGCCCTGGTTGGACCGCATGAACTTCTGCAGCGTGTACTCGGACCGTCCGTCCTTGCCCTCGACGAGGATCGAGTCGGCGTCGACGTAGCTCACCTCGCCGGGCGAACCGGCCAGCAGCACGTCGCCGGTGTCCATGGCCGCGCGGCGCTCCATGCCCGTGCCGACCAGCGGAGCCTCGCTCTTGAGCAGGGGCACCGCCTGGCGCTGCATGTTCGAGCCCATCAGCGCGCGGTTGGCGTCGTCGTGCTCGAGGAACGGGATCATGGCGGTCGCCACCGACCAGATCTGCTCCGGCGAGACGTCCATCAGGTGGACGTCCTTGGGCTTGACCGTCACGTACTGACCGGCCTGGGTGCGACAGAGCACGTCCGGGCCCTTGAGCTTGCCGGTCTTGGGATCGAGCGGCGTGTTCGCCTGGGCGATCATGCGCTCCTCCTCCTGGGTGGCGTCCAGGTGGACGAGCTTGCCGGTCACGACACCGTCCTCGACCACGCGATACGGCGTGGTCACGAACCCGTGCTCGGAGACCTCGGCGAACGAGGACAGCGAGCCGATCAGGCCGATGTTCGGTCCCTCCGGCGTCTCGATGGGACACATGCGCCCGTAGTGCGTCGGGTGCACGTCGCGCACCTCGATGGGCGCGCGCTCGCGGGTCAGCCCGCCGGCGCCCAGGGCGCTCAGACGGCGCCGGTGCGTGAGCCCCGCGAGGCTGTTGGTCTGGTCCATGAACTGCGACAGCTGTGAGGAGCCGAAGAACTCCTTCTGCGCCGCGACCACGGGCCGGATGTTCACGATCGTCTGCGGCGTGATCGTGTCGGCGTCCTCGGTCGTCAGGCGCTCGCGCACGACGCGCTCCATCCGGTACAGGCCGACGCGGAACGCCTCCTGGATGAGCTCGCCGACCGTCCGCAGGCGCCGGTTGCCGAAGTGCTCGTACTCGTCGAGGTGCTCGGCGACCGGTTCACGCGGCAGCGAGACCGCCTCGGCGGCGTAGTCCTTGATCTCGACCTCGGGGTCCTCGGGCATGCCGAGCAGCCGCGGGAGCGTGACCAGTTCCTTGACCAGCGCGATGATGTCGTCGTGGGTCAGGACCCGCGTGTCCAGGTCCACGTCCTGGCCCAGGCGGGAGTTGAGCTTGTAGCGGCCGACCCGCGTGAGGTCGTAGCGCTTGGGGTCGAAGAAGAGCTGCTGGAGCAGCGCGTAGGCGGCGTCCACGCTCGGCGGCTCACCGGGGCGCTGCTTCTTGAACAGCTCGACCAGCGCACCCTTCTTGGTCTTCGTCGCCTCCGGGTCCGCCTCGATCGTGTTGCGGATGTAGATGGAGTTGTCGAAGCGCTTGAGGATCTCCTCGTCGAGCTGCGCCACGTCTGCCTCGGTCTCCTGCGTGTCGGCGTCGGTCGACGGCTCGTAGGCCATCGCGCGCAGCAGCACCGTCACCGGGAGCTTGCGCTTGCGGTCGATGCGGACGAAGACCTTGCCCTTCTTGTCGATCTCCAGCTCCAGCCATGACCCGCGCGCGGGCATGAGGTTCGCAGTGAAGACCTGCTTCTCCGGGTCCTTGGGCTCCATCAGGTAGGCGCCCGGGGAGCGCACGAGCTGCGTGACGACCACGCGCTCGGTGCCGTTGATGATGAACGTGCCCCACTCGGTCATCCACGGGAAGTCGCCCATGAAGACGGACTGCTCGCGAATCTCGCCCGTCTCACGGTTGACGAAGGCGACCGTGACGGTCAGGGGGCGGGCGTAGGTCAGATCCTTCTCGCGGCACTCCTCGATGGGAGCGACCGGGTCATCGAAGGTGAAGGGGCCGAACGAAACGGCGAGATTGCCGGTGTAATCCTCGATCGGCGAGATGTCGTCGATCGTCTCGCGGAGGCCGCCCTTCTCGGGGTCGGTCAGCCAGGCGAAGGACTTACGCTGGATGTCGATGAGGTTGGGAACATCAAGAACCTTGTCGTGACGCGCGAAACTGCGGCGCGTCCGGGGGGCGTCGGTTGCGACCAAGACGGCGACTCCTCGGCGGTCGAGAGCGGGCGGGGCGGCGGCGCTAAAAGCGCGACCAACGAAAATAGCACAGCAGGCTACTGCCCCCCGTGCGTGGGCGACCGGCTCTCACGGACCCCGCTCCGGGCCACCGCGTATGTGGCGCGATGCCTTGGATGGAGCGGCTTCGACTATCGGCCGATCGTGGCGGAGTGTAGCGGCGATCACCCCGGCTCGCCACTCGCAGAAATCAACGGCGCGGCGGGGGTCCTGCGCCCGGCGGCCGGGTCGGCGGACCGGTGTTCGTGGGCGGCGGAGTGCCGCCGCCGGTCGGGTCGGTGGCGCCCGGGGGCGCGCCGCCGGTGGGCGGGATCGGAGTGTCCGGCACGGAGGGCGTCGAGGGGGTGCTGGTCGTCGGGATCGAGCTGCTGCCGTTCTCCTGCCCGCCGACCGAGGTGCCGCCCGGCGTGTGGGTCGTGCGCTGGTGGGGAGTGCCGGTGCCGCTGCCGTTCCCGTTGCCGGCGCCGGTGTTCTGGTCGCCGGTCGAGGTCGGCGTGGATGTGGAGAAGGTGACGAGATTGCCGTAGGGGGTCGTCGTCTTGCTCTTGTGCTTCTTCAGCGCGCTGGAGGTCGCGCCGGCGCCCGCGGCCGCAGCGCCGAGCGCGGCCGGAGTCGAGAAGCTCGCCCCGCCGGTGGTGTCGAACAGTCGGTGCGGCGCCCCGTCGGTGCCTATCGCCACCGCGGTGGAGAACCCCAGCAGGAGGATCACGGCCAGCAGCGCCCCCGTCAGGAGCCGACGACGCCGCGTGGCCTCGTCGGCGAGCTCGAGGGGGGCATCCTCGACCGCGGGAAGCGTCATCGTCGCCGCTGCGGCGCCGGCGACCGGGCCCTGGCCGCCCGCGGCACCGGCACCAACCCCGTTTGCGCTCCCGCCTTCGCCCCCGGAGCTCTGTCCGTTGCCGCTGCCCTCGCCATCCGTCTGGCGCGGGTGCTCGCGCGTGATGTTGCTCCAGTCGGCTCCCACCAGCTCCGCCGCCCTGGCGGCGGTCGCGTGCCACAGCCAAGCGGCCGGGAGGATCGGCAGCCATGCGCGGTAGGAGATCCCCGCCTCCTGGACCGCCTCCTGCGCCACGCGGCAGCTGTCGCAGCCGGCGACGTGCTCCGCCAGCCAGGTCCGGTCTTCGGCGTCGTCGAGCTCGCGGTCCTGGCGCTGGGCGATCAGCGGAAGCGCCCGCTCACAGTCCGGCGAGGAAGCGGCGACCGAGGCCAGCGCGGTGCCCCGCAGCTCGTCGCGGAGGCTGATTCTCGCGCGCGAGATGAGCTGCGCCACCGAGTTGCGGTTCATCTCCATGATCTCGGCGATCTCGTCGTAGGAGAGCTCCTCGAGCTCGCGCAGCGCGAGCACCTCGCGCTGGCGCTCCGGCAGGCGCGTGTTGGCGTTGCGCACGTCGTCCTGCAGCGAGGTCAGCATCGCCGCCCGCTCGGGATCGCCGTCGAGGTCGCCGGGCTCCTGCGCGCGGCTGGGCTCGGGCACCTGGTCGGTCGGCTCGGCGCGCTTGCGCTTTCCGATCATGTCGTACGACGCGTTCCGGGCGGCCGTGAACAGGTAGGCCGAGAAGTTGAGCTCGCGGCCCTCGAGCTTCGGCAGGCGCTGGAGCACCTTGAGGAAGGCCTCCTGCGTCGCATCGGCCGCGTCGTCGCGGGACGCCAGAAGCCGGTGGCAGAAGTTGAAGATCCGGCTCTCGTACCGGTCGTAGAGCGTGGCGAACGCGGCGCCGTCGCCCGCCGCCGCGGCGTGCGCGAGTCGCGCCTCCTCAGCGGTGTCGGACCGGTCCCGTCCGGCGCTGGCGCCCAGCCCGGCGCTCGTCGCTGCCATGCCGACGAGAGTACTGCGTGTCTCCGAGTCCGGCCAGCCACGCAACGGCGGGGCCGTCGGAGGGGTCGTGGAGGGGTGGGCATGCGCGCTCGGCGGTGTTCGAGTGGTCACCAGGGGTCCTTCTCGCGAGTGGAGAGGCACCCTGGTAACCGCCGGAGCGGCGCGGACTTACGGCGTGTAGTTGTCAGTGGTCAGTTGTCAGTTGTCAGCAGCGGGGCATGGCCCTGGCCACTGACAACTGAGAACTGAGAACTGCGAACTGCGAGCTACTTCAGCTCGACGGAAGCTCCCGCTTCCTCCAGATCGGCCTTGAGCTTCTCGGCCTCTTCCTTCTCGGCGCCCTCCTTGACCGGCCCGGGGGCGTCGTCGACGACCGCCTTGGCCTCCTTGAGGCCCAGGCCGGTGGCCGCGCGGACGACCTTGATGACCTGGATCTTCTTGTCGCCGGTACCCGTCAGCACGACGTCGAACGTCGACTGCTCCTCCTCGGCGCCATCGCCGTCGGCGGCCGCGCCGCCGGCGGGAGCGGCCGCGGCGACCGCGGTCGCCGAAACGCCGAACTCCTCCTCGAGCGCCTTCACGCGCTCGGACAGCTCGAGCACCGAAATGCCCTTGAGCTCCTCGATCCACTCCTCGGTGGACACCTGTGTCTTCGTTGCCATGACTTCCTCCTACGCCTCCGCGGCGTTGTCGTCGTTCTGGGCGGCCGCCGCGGGGGCATCCGCCTCGGTTGCAGTCTCTTCGCCGGTCTCGGCGGGGGTCTCCTCGGCCGCCGGTTCGTCGGCCGGCTTCTCCTCGGCCACCGGTTCCTCGGCGGGGGCCTCCTCGGCTGCGGGCTCCTCGGCCGGCTTCTCGTCGGCCGCCGGCCCCTCGGCAGGGGCCTCCTCAGCCGCGGGCTCCTCGGGGGGAGCGGCCGCCGGCTCCGCCGCCGGCGGAGCCTCGCCGGTCACCAGACCCTGCTCGGCGATCTGGCCGAGCTGGAGTGCGAGGCCCGCGATCAGCGCGTTCAGACCACCGACGAGGCCGGTCAGGGGCGCCGCCGTCATACCCACGAGCTGGGCGTGCAGCACGTCGCGGCCCGGCAGTCGTGAGATCGCCTTGATCTCGTCGACGCTCACCTCCTCGCCGTCCATGAACCCGCCCTTGAACTCGAGCAGGTCCGCCGCGCGGGAGAACTCGGCCAGCGCCTTGGCGGCCAGCGCCGCGTCCCCGCGCACGAACGTCAGCGCTGTGGGGCCGTCGAGGAGCGCGCGGATCGAATCCGCGCCCGCCTTCTCGGCTGCCCGCTCGGTGAGCGAGTTCTTGACGATCCGGAACGTGGCGTCGGCATCGCGCAGCCTCGCGCGCAGCTCGGCGGCCTGGGGCACCGAGATCCCGCGGTAGTCCACCGCGAAGACGGCGTCGGAGTCCTTGAGCTGGCCGGCGATCTCCTCGACCAGGGCGGTCTTCTGTTCCTTGTTCATTCGGTCGTCTCCATGAAAAACGCCCGCGCGCAGGCGGGCGTGGGAGGACTCCGAGGAGCCGCCGCGCTCCGCCTGTCCCCGGACTTCCCGCCTCCGCAGAGGCGCGCCGAGGGTCTCGGGCGTCGCAGTTGTCCTACGAAGTCTAGGCGGCCTCGGCCTCCGCCGTCTCCGGAACGAGATCGCGGGTGCGGGACGGGTCGACCTTGACGCCGGGGCCCATCGTGGTCGTCAGCGTGATCGAGTGCAGGTACCGGCCCTTGGCGGCCGGCGGCTTGGCCCGGATGAGCTCGTCGACCACCGCCGCGTAATTCTCGAGCAGGCGGCGCTCGTCGAAGCTGTGCTTGCCGATCACCATGTGGACGATCGCGGTGCGATCCGTCCGGTACTCCACCTTGCCGGCCTTGGCCTCCTCGACGGCCTTGCGGACGTCCATGGTCACCGTCCCCACCTTCGGGTTGGGCATCTTGCCCTGCGGCCCGAGGATCCGCCCGAGCTTGCCGACCACGGGCATCATGTCGGGGGTCGCGATGGCCACGTCGAAGTCGGTGAAGCCCTCCTCGACGCGCTTGGCGAGGTCTTCGCCGCCCACGTGGTCGGCGCCGGCCTCCTCGGCGTCGCGGGCCTTGTCGCCCTGGGCGAACACGGCGATCGAGACGTCCTTGCCCAGTCCGTGCGGCAGCGCGATCGTCCCCCGCAACTGCTCGTCGGCGTGACGGACGTTGAGACCGGTGCGCACGTGCAGCTCGACCGACTCGTCGAACTTCGCCGGTTGGCCGGACTTGAGCAGCGAGACGGCCTCGGCGGGCTCGTACTCACGCTCACGATCGATCTTCTCGCGCCATTCGCGGTAGCGCTTGCCGTGCTTGGGCATCAGACGACCTCCACGCCCATGCTGCGCGCGGTGCCGGCGATGATCTTGGCCGCCTCGTCGAGGTCGTGCGCGTTGAGATCCTCGAGCTTGCGCTCGGCGATCTCGCGGACCTGATTCATGCTCACCCGGCCGACCTTCTCGCGGTTGGGCTCGCCCGAGCCCTTCTCGATGCCGGCGGCCTGCTTGAGCAGCACGGCGGCCGGCGGGCTCTTCGTCACGAAGGTGAACGAACGGTCCTCGTAGACCGTGATGACGACCGGGATCACGGTGCCGGCGTCCTGCTGCGTCTGCGCGTTGAACGCCTTGCAGAATTCCATGATGTTGATCCCGTGCTGACCCAGCGCGGGGCCGACGGGCGGGGCCGGGCTGGCGGCGCCGCCCATTGCCTGGAGCTTGATTGTGGTGAGGACTTTCTTAGCCATTTCGAATCTCGGTCTAGCGACCAGCGCCTAGCGACTCAAATCTTCTTGACCTGGTCGAACCCGACTTCCACCGGGGTCTCCCGACCGAAGATGGATACCAGCACCTTCAACTTGCCGGCGTCCTCGTTGATCTCGGAGATCTCGCCGCTGAAGTCCGAGAGCGGACCGGAGATGACCTTGACGGACTCGCCGATCGAGAACTGGGCGCGCGTGCGCGGGCGTTCTGCCGTCTCGCGGTGGAGCAGCCGATCGACCTCGGACTGGGTCAGCGGCACGGGCTCGTTGGAGGCGCCGACGAAGCCGGTCACCCCGGGTGTGCCCTTGACCAACGACCACGAGTCGTCGGTGAGCTCCATGTTGACGAGCACGTAGCCCGGCATCGTGCGCTTCTCGGTGGTGACCTTCTGGTTGTCCTTCATCTCCGAGACGGACTCGGTGGGCACGACGACCTGTCGCACCGCGCGCTGCTGGTTCAGCGAGACCACGCGATGCTCGAGGTTGTGCTTGACCTTGTTCTCGTGTCCGGAGTAGGTGTTGACGACGTACCAGCGGAACATGTTTGGGTGAGCGGCTTGCCTTTGCGAGTCGGGATTGTCAGAGGATGGCGTCGACCACGCGCGACCACACGGCGTCCAGCAGACCGAGGTAGGCGCCGGCGATGACGACGAAGCCCAGCACTACGCCGGTGGCCTGGGTAACGGCCCGACGGTCCGGCCACTGTACGCGGCCGAGCTCGACGACGCATGCGCGGAGGAAGTTGATGAAGCGGTTGCCGCCGCGGCGCGGCGCCTCGCCGACGGCGGTCGGCTCGCCCCGGCGGCGGCGCGAGGGTCGGATCGCAGCCTCCTCGCCGGGCTCCTCCTCGTCGGGCGTGAGCTCGTCCTCGTACACGGCGCCCTCTTCGTCGCCGATGAAATCCTCGGCGGGCTGCCCGGTGCGCTCCGAGGCCTCGGCGAGGTCGGCGTCGGCTGACGCGTGCTCGAGCGGGTTGGGTGCAACCGACGTGTCGTCCTCGTCGCGGCGCTGGTCGCGCGGCGCCGCGGGGGTGCCGGAGGCGGCACGCGCGGCGCGGCGCTGCTGTCGCTGCTTGGCCCTCTTGCGGTCGCGCGCCACCCCGGCCGCCTAGCGAGTCTCGCGGTGGTCGGTATGCCGACGGCACCAACGGCAGTACTTCCGCAGCTGGATGCGGTCAGGGTTGTTGCGCTTGCTCTTATTCGTCTGGTAGTTCCGCCGCTTGCACTCCTCGCAGGCGAGGGTGATCGCGATACGGACGTCTCCGCGGGCCATCAGGATTCCCCGGTCGTGGTGGGACTGCGTGGTGCCGGGCGAAGGCGCTGTCGACCCGGCGCAGTCGATTCAGTCTAGAGAATCTGTCTCGCCGCGTGGGTGCCGAGCGGCGCGGGACCGGGCCGGTCCGGGCGGGCGCATTACCCTGGCCCGCGGGATGGAGGGCGACGTCATCACGCGGGCGCGTTCGCTCGGCGCTCGCGCCGTCACGGAGCGCCCCGCGCGGACGGCCTTCATCGGCGTGTTCGTCGCCGCGCTCCTCACCTTCCTCGGCCTGGGCGTGGTCCTGCCGGTGCTACCGCGCTACGTGAAGGGGCCGATCGGTGCCGACGACTTCGCCGTCGGGGTGGTCACCGGCGCCTTCGCGCTGACGGCCGTGCTGTGCCGGCCGGTCGCCGGTCGGATCGCCGACGCCCGCGGCCGGCGCGTGGTCGTGATCGTCGGCGCGCTGTTCGCGGCGCTCGCCGGGGTCCTGTACTTCGTCCCCGCCGGTGTGCCCGGCCTACTCGTCGCGCGCTTTGCGCTGGGGGCGGGCGAGGGCTGCGTGTTCACCGCCGGCGCGACGTGGACGGTGGACCTCGCGCCGCCCGACCGGCGCGGACGGGCGATCGGGCTCTTCGGGCTGGCGATCTGGTCGGCGCTCGCCGTCGGGCCCCTGATCGGCGAGGGCCTGCTCTCGCTCGGCGGCTATGACCTGGTGTGGGCGTTCGCCGCGGTGGCGCCGCTGTGCGGCGCCCTGGTCGCGCGTGCGGTCCCCGACTCGCACGTCCCGCCCCCGCCCGGTCCGCGGCCGCCGCTCATTCCGCGGGCCGCCCTGCGGCCGGGCACGGCGCTGGCGCTCGCAAACCTCGGCTACGCCGCGCTCGCCGGCTTTCTCGTGCTGCACCTGGCGGACCGCGGCATCGGCCACGGAGCCGCCGTGTTCACCGCGTTCGCCGCCGCCGTGGTGATCGCGCGCACCGTCGGCGGCCGCCTGCCGGACATGCTCGGGCCCAAGCGCACAGCGGTGGGCGCCGCCTGCGCCGAGGCCGCCGGGCTGGTCGTGCTCGCCGCCGCGCACAGCCTGCCGGTCGCGCTGGCGGGCGCGCTGATCATGGGCCTCGGTTTCTCGACGCTGTACCCCTCGCTGGCACTCCTGGTCGTGCAGCGGGCCGACGACACGCGGCGGGGCGCGGCGCTCGGCATCTTCACCGCCTTCTTCGACATCGGCATGGGACTCGGCGGCCCGATGGCCGGCGCGATCGCCGGCGCCGCCGGGTACGGCGCGGCGTTCTGGCTCGCCGCCGCGGCCGCGCTCGTCACCGCGGCCGTCGCGGCCGGGACGCGCGGTCCGGGAGCCCCCGCGCGCGCCTGATTCCGACACGAGCTTCGCGCCGGCGTGTTTGCGGCGCTAACGGGATCGTAGTTGGGCCTTTAGTTGTTTTTGAGAGTCCGGCCGTTTCCTGAAAAGCGCAGTCTCCGTCCACTCATCAGCGGCGCGTTCGGGGGACGGGGAGCGCCGAAGCTGCAGTTCGTTTGACGGCTGGCTGCAGCCCGCTGGCCCCGGCGCTCCCCGTGCCTCGATCCGCCGCAATGTGCCCCGATATGAGGACCCTTGAGCTAGCCTCCTCCGCAGACGTGGGCGAGGCCACCCCTCTGAATATCCTCGTAGTTGATGACGAGGCGCCGTTGCGCGAGATGTTGAGCCGATCCTTCGAACGCGAGGGGCATCGGGTGTTGGCCGTCGCCGACGCGCGGGCGGCGCTCGACCACGCGACCACCGACGACCCCGACGTCATCCTCCTGGACGTCGCCCTCGGCCCCGGACCGGACGGCAACGCCGTGTGCCGGGAGTTGCGTGCGCGGCGCAACGTGGTGCCGGTGATCATGCTGACGGCCCGCGACAGCGAGGCCGACGCCGTGCTCGGACTCGAGGCGGGCGCGGACGATTACGTCACCAAGCCCTTCGGCCTGGCGGAACTGCGCAGCCGCATCCGTGCCGTGCTCCGCCGCGCGGGGCCGCGCGGATTCGATCAGGACGTGCTCACGGCGGGCGGCGTGCGCGTCGACCGCGCCAGCCGCGAGGTCACGCTCAACGGCGAGCCGGTCCAGCTGACCTTCTCGGAGTTCGAGCTGCTCAGCCGGCTGATGGGCGATCCGGGGCGCCTGTTCAATCGCCAGGAGCTGCTCCGGGCGATCTGGGGCGACAGCGCCTACCGCGACCCGCGCGCGATCGACGTCCACGTGCGCCACCTGCGCGAGAAGCTCGAGGAGACCCCCGAGTCGCCGACCCTGATCCTGACGGTCCGCGGTGCGGGGTACCGCCTGAAGGGCCCGTAGCGCATGCGCAGGCTGCGCCCCCCGGGCCTGAGGGTGCGGCTGGTGCTGGCGTTGTTGCTCACGAGCGCCGTCACCCTCGCCGTCGCCGCACTCACCCTTCTGCCGCCCCTCGAGCGGCGACTGCGCGACGAGGAAGTGCGCGCGCTGCTCTCCACCGCCCAGGCCTCGCGGACGGCGTTCCAGGACGCCGACGTGCCACGCGGTAAGGAGGCCGCGACGCTGGCGCCGCAGATTCGCTCGCTGGAGCGCCGCGCCAACGCCAGGGTCGTCCTCTTCGACTCCACGCTTCAGCCGGTGGTGGACACCCGCCCGCCGATCGGCGGGAGTCGCCCACTGGATACCTCCGATACGCGCGACCCGTTCGGCGACGCGGGCCTGGCCCTACGACGGGGCCGCCCGGTCTCCAACATCGTCGGGGGCTCGCAGGGCGTGGCGCGGGTGGCGCTGCCGCTGAAGCTCAACGGACGGCACTACGTGCTCGTGCTGCACGAGCGACTGGCGGACGTGGCGCGTTCGGTGGACACCGTGAAGAGCGCGTTCCTCAGCGCGGCGCTCGTCGGATTCGCGACGGCGGTCGTCATCGGCATCGGGCTGGCCACCACGCTCCTGCGACGGCTGCGCCGACTGCGCGACGCCGCACGGCGGCTGGGCGCCCGCGGCCTCAGCGAGGAGGCGCCGCGCGACAGCGGCCGCGACGAGATCGGCGACCTGGCGCGAGCCTTCTCTTCGATGCAGACTCAGCTGCGCAGCCAGGAGGAGGCGCGGAAGCGCTTCGTCGCGACCGCCTCGCACGAGCTGCGCAACCCACTCGCTTCGCTGGACGGCGTGCTCGAACTGGCGGCCGACGACCTCCACAGCGAACGGCTCGACGTCGACGACGCCCGCAAGCAGGTCGCCCGCGCCCGGGACCAGTCCCGGCGACTGAGCGCGCTCGCCGCCGACCTGTTGGACCTCAGCCGACTCGACGCCGACGTCGAACTGCGGCGCGAGCCGATCGAGCTGGGCGAGATGTGCCGGGCCGCCGCATCGGAGTTCGAGCTGCGCGTGCGCGAGCGGCACCTGACGCTGCGCGTCGAGGCGCCGGACACGGCCGTCTGGGCCGAGGCCGACCCCGGCGGCGTGGCCCGGATCATCAGCATCCTCGTCGACAACGCGCTCCGCTTCACCCCGCACGACCTCCCCGTCGAGGTCGCACTCGACCAGGCGAACGGCCATGCCGAGATCAGCGTGACCGACCGCGGCCCGGGAGTGGCGCCCGCCGAGCAGGAGGCGATCTTCGATCGCTTCAGTCAGGGGACCGCCCAGGGCAACGGCGGCGGGTTCGGGCTGGGTCTGGCAATCGGACGCGAGCTGGCGGCGCGCATGGGCGGGTCGCTGGCGCTCGAGCCCTCGAACGGGCCGGGCGCCCGCTTCGTGCTCCGCCTCCCGTCGGCGGAAACGCCCGCGTAGACGCTTAACGCGCGCGCAACAAGTTCCAACGGCAGCGCAACGGCCTCAGCCCCATGGTCAACGCGCCGCGCGCCACCCTTCGCATGTGTCCCAAGAAACAGCCGACGGCCATACCGTGTCGGAGCACATCCGCGCCGCTGCGCTCGTGGCGGCGCACGGGTGCGACTCGCTCGACCCATTCGCCCTGCGGGAGGACAAGCGCTTCCACTTCGCCGGCGGCGGGATGCTGGCGTTCCGGGTGATCCGCGGTACCGCCGTGATCTCGGGTGATCCGATCGGGCCGGAGGGCAGTGCCGCGGAGGTGCTGCGCAGCTTTGCCGCCCTGGCCGAGCGGAGCGGTTGGACGCTCGCCCTGACGGGCGCGTCGGAGCACCACCTGCGCGTGTACGAGGACGTCGGACTGCGCGCGGTGCAGATGGGCAGCGAGGCCGTGGTCGATCCGCGGCGCTTCACGCTCGAGGGCCGGCCGGTGCGCAAGGTTCGCCAGTCGGTCGCGCGGATCGCGCGCCGCGGGTGGTCCGTGGAGGTCCGCGAGGCGGGAGAGCTGGCGCGCGATGGCCTGTCCGCGCTCGAGGCGATCGAGCGCGACTGGCGCGCGACGCAGCCGCGGGTCGTCGGCTTCGCCATGACGCTGGGCAAGCTCTGGGCGCCCGACGAGGAGCGCGGCGACGGCCTCTACGTGCTCGCCCGCAATCCCGACGGAGAGCTGTGCTCCTTCCTGCATTTCGTGCGTTACGAGGCCGGCCTGTCGCTCGACGTCATGCGCCGCCGCGGCGAGGAGCCGAACGGGCTCAATGAGGCGATGGTGGTCGCCGCGCTCGAGCACGCCCGCGCCGCGGGCATGCGCGAGGTCAGCCTGAACTTCGCCGGCTGCGCGCACCTGATGGCGCCGCACGAGCGTCCGACGCTTCGCCGCCGCGTTGCCCGGTTCGCGCTGCGGCGGATGCACGGGCGCTTCCAGCTCGAGCGGCTGATGCGCTTCAACGAGAAGTTCTTCCCGACATGGCGACCCCGGTACCTCGTGTACGCGGGCCGCGCACGCCTGCCGCTGGCGGCGCTGCGCGTTCTCCAGGCCGAGGGCTACGTCCGCGCGCCGGCGGCGACGCCGCTCAGGTCGGCCCGGCGACCGGCACCGAACGCCGGGAGCCACCCGATGCCCGTCGCCCGATCAGCAGCGAGCCGATGACGAGGAAACCGAGCTCGACCCACAGTCCGGCATGGGAGAACTGGCCGGCAAGCTTCGAGAACACCGTCTCGTTGACGGCGACAGCATCGGACACCGCGCCGGTGACCACCAGGAGGACCAGGCCGAGCCCGCCGACGGTGAGTGAGCGGGCGAGGAGACCCCAGCCGGTCGCCCAGGCCAGCCCGAGGCCCGCGGCGACACCGGCGGGGAGGAAGGCGACGGCGACCCGCGCCAGGGACTGGTCATCCCCGCGCGCGAGTTGCTCCAGCGGAAGCGCGCCCGCGAGCTTCGGTCCCGCGTCGAGCACGCCCGCCTGGCGCAGCAGGTAGAGCCAACCCATGCCGGCGCACACGGACAGCAGGACGAGCACGAGTCCGGCGACGATCCGGCCGGCGTGAGCACGGCCCGCCGACTCCTGCTCGGCGGCCTGATCCTGGCGTGGCTCGTCGTCGGGCTCTACGGCGTCGCTTCCTACGGTCACAACTACTACGTATACCGGGGCTACGACCCGCCGCACGATCCCCCACACGTCGCCGGCGGCCAGGTCGTGACCGGGCACTTCTACTCGCGGGCGCTGCACGCGCGCCGGTCCTATCTCGTCTACCTGCCGCCCGGCTACTCGCCGACCCTGCGCTATCCGGTCCTCTACTTCATGCACGGCGCGCCCGGATCTCCGCACCAGTTCATCGACGTGGCCAACGTCGGCGTGGACCTCGACGTCGCGATCGCCCGGGGCCGGGTGCGCCCGTTCCTGCTCGTGATGGTGGACGGCCGCAACGGCACGTACCGGTCCGACACCGAATGGACCGGCCGCTACGAGCAACTGGTGCTCGAGACGGTCCACGCCGTGGACGCTCAGTGGCCCACGGTGCGCAACCGCACCGGCCGCGCCGTGACCGGTAACTCCGAGGGGGCATTCGGCGCCATGAACGTCGCGCTGCACCACCTCGGCACGTTCGGCACGGTGGAGTCGTGGTCGGGCTACTTCCGCGCCCCCCGGAACGGCCCGTTCGCCCACGCGAGCCCCTCGCGGCTGCGCGCCTCGAGCCCGGCCGATTACGTCGCCTCGCTGACCCGGCGCCTCCGTCGTCTCCCCCTGCACGCGTTCCTGTACGTCGGGATGGTCGACGCCGACCGCTCGCTGACGACGAGCTTTGCCGCCCAGCTGCATGCCGCGGGGGCGAGGGTCCGCTACAGCCAGTACCCCGGGCGTCACTCGTGGCGCCTCTGGCGCGACACCGCGCCGACCGTGCTCGCCTTCGCGGGGCGGTGGTTCGGCCGATGACCGGGGTCTGGGTCGGGCTCGTCCTCGCGCTGGGCGCCTCGGTGGCGCTCAACCTCGGATACCTGCTCCAGCATCGCGGCGCGGCGACCGCGCCGCCCGTGACCCCTCGCCATCCCATCGCGACGCTGCGGGGGCTGCTCGTCGCCCCGGCCTGGCTCGCGGGCCTCGGGCTCGGCCTGAGCGGCTGGGCCCTGCACGTGGCGGCCCTGTCCCAGGCGCCGCTGTCGCTCGTGCAGGCGTTCGTGGCGGGGGGCCTGGTCTTCTGCGTCCCGCTGGCCGCGGGCGTGCTCGGTCACCGCGTGACCCGTGGCGAGGCCGCCGGCGTGGCGCTGATGGCGCTCGCGCTCGCGGCGCTCTCGGTGGGCCTCCATGCGCGTCCGCACTCGGCGCATCTCGATGACGCGGCGCTCGCGGTCTACCTGGTCGGAGCGGCGGTCGCCGCGGCCGCGCTCGTCGCGGTGCGCTCGACTCCCGCAAGGCGCGCCGCGCGCCTCGGGCTCGCCGGCGGCGTGCTCTACGGCGGGGCCGACCTGGCGATCAAGGCGCTCACCGACGTGGCGTGGCGCGACGGGGCGGTCGCCGTCGTGCGCTCGCCGTGGCTGCCGGCGGCCGTGCTCGCAACCGCCGGCGCGTTCTTCTGCTTCCAGCGCGCCCTGCAGACGGGACGAGCGCTGCCCGTGATCGCCTTGATGACGGCGGCCACGAATCTGGTGTCGGTCGTGGGCGGCCTGCTGGTGCTCGGCGAGCCGCTCGGCCGCACGCCCGCCCTCGTGGCGCTGCATGTGGCGGCGTTCCTGCTCACCGGCCTGGCGGCGTGGCTCCTCGCGCCGGCCCAGGCGGCGCTGACGGAGCCGGCCGACGGCGGATCGCCTCAGGTCGTCGAGCCGGCCGGTGCCAGCCCACCGCGCTCGGGCGCGGTGCGCTCGAGCGCCTCCCAGCCGACGTCGCGCTCGCGCTCGGCGAGCTCGGCGGCGGCGCCGCCGTTGAACCCGAAGAGCCGCTTCGCCCGCAGCAGGTAGACCACGACCGCGATGTTGACGATGAGCGCGATGATCTTCAGCGGCGACACCGTGCGCGTCAGCTCGTAGATCTCGAGGGGGAGCAGCGCGGTCGTCGCGATGAACGTGAGGTACTCGGCCCAGCGCTTCTGGTACCACAGCCCGATCGCCTCGACTCCCTCGAGCACCGCGTACACGGTCACGGCCGCGCCGACGAGGTGCAGGGTTCCGGAGCGGAGCGAGAACAGGCGGTCGAGCTCGTGGAGCAATCCGACATGCCCGGTCTGCACGGGCGCACCGCCCGTGGTGTGCTGGAGGTCGGCCACGACGCGGTAGAAGGTGTCGCGCAGCTGCACCTGATGCGCGGTGAACAGGAAGATCGCGATCGCCAGGAGCCCGAGCAGCACGAAGTGGAAGGCGCGATCGATGGCGATCGCCCGCAGCACGATCTTGTCCCGCAGCGCCTTGCCGCGAAGCGGCAGCTCGATCTCCTCCCGGTCCGGCGGGAACCGCCGCTTGGGCGAGGCGGGCGGGCCGAGCGGCAGCCACGAGTCGCAGCGCAGGCAGCGATACCAGCGCGAGCCGTGCATGTCGCGGGCGAAGATGGCGTCCTCGGGACGCAGCTCGGCCGCATCGGTACCGACGAGGGCGTGCCCGCGCAGCCCGCAGACCAGCAGCTCGTAGTGCAGCCGGGGGAGGAAGCTCTCGGGCCTGACCGTGCCCGGCGGCTTGTGCTCATCCTCCGACGTGCGGGCCGCCATGGCGCGCAGCCTACGCGGCCGCGCCGGCCGCCACGCCTACTTGTCCCAGGCCTTCAGGAAGGGCAGCGGGTCGATCGTATGCCCGCCGTTCCACCAGGCGCCGTCCCACAGCTCGAAGTGCAGGTGGCAGCCGACGGCGTCGCCGGTCTCCCCGACGTAGCCGACGAGCTGGCCGGTCGACACCGTCTGGCCCGCGCTCACCGGGGACGAGCTGCGCAGGTGCGCGTAGAAGTAGTCGTACTGCGTGTCGGTCGTGTGGACGGCCACGTAGTAGCCGGCCGAGCCGCCATAGCCGCTGTCGATGACCTTGCCGCCGCGCGCCGCTACCTCCGGCGTCCCGCAGTTGGCGAAGACATCCTGGCCCGCGTGGGTGTGACCCGAGCGCGGGGCGCCGTAGCGATTGTCCGCGTTGCCGTAGCTGTGGCTGCCCCGGATCGGGAACGTCCAGCCGTTGACGCTCACGGCCGGCGGCACGGGCTGGGCGTTGCGGGCGGGGGGCTTGCGCCCGGCCAGCGCGTCGCGCAGCGCCCTCGCGGTCGACGGGCCGACGTAGCCCACGACCGGCAGCGTCCAGTTCTTCTGGAAGCGACGCACCTGGGCGCGGGTCAGCGTGCCGAAGTAGCCGGTCACGCGCACGCGGTATCCGACCGCCGTCAGCACCCGCTGGAGCAACTTCACCTGCGCGCCCGTGGCGCCCATGCGCAACGTCCGGGAACCCAGGACCTGCGCGGCCTTGGCGAGCTGGGTCGTCCCCGAGGACGTGGAGGTGGTCGTGGACGGCGGGGTCTGTGTGGGAGATGACCCGCCCGTGCCGGCGGACGACGGCGTGGTGCCACCGGCAGGGCTGGCCGTCGCCGCGCCCGCCGCCGGCGCCTGGACTAGCGCGCAGGCGGCGATCCCGGCGAGGATGAGGTTTCGCGCGCTCATCACAGGAAAGGGTCGGCACGAGGGGCCGGTCTCGGCGGGAGCGCGCAGCGGATGCGCAGCTTTGCGGCTATGAAGCTTCAGCGAGCACGTCAGCTTGCCGGAAATGGTGCCTCCACCGCCCGCCACAGCGGGCCGCCCTATTCGCTTGCGCGCCTACGGAGTTAGCTGACGGGCTTGCGCCGGATTTCCCGGCGCCTCCCACGGACCACCGCGGGATTCGCCCCATTCAATCGGTTCCTCCGCTCGCCGCAACGCACGGCGACTCGGCATGCGGGGCGGGACCATAACATCGTTTCCCGTCGTCGCGCCGCACCGTCCGATGCACCGTCGGATAGCGTGCCCCGGATGGTCCAGCACTTTCCCGATGAGCTGCGACCGGAGGACTACCGCGCGCGCGCCTCAGACCGCGCCCGGACGAGCCCCAGCGGCGTGGGTGCCGCGGTCGAGCGCGACGTGAGCGACGCGGCCCCGCGGGGCCGGCGCTGGGAGTGTGTGATCAGCGACGGCGAGCGCCACGCATACGTGCGGGTGGACGCGCCGGAGCTGGGGCCCAACCAGGGGGTGCTGCCCGAGGCGGTCGAGGCGGCGGTCGAGCGCCGGGCGCAGGACGGCGGCCTCGACGGCGTCGTCGCGGCCGCGCCGATCCTGCTCTCCCCCGCCGAGCTCGGTTTCTAGCGACGAGACCGCGGCTCAGCCGGCGCTGAAGCTGTGCTCGACCGCGAGCTCGACTTCGAAGTCGGCGTCGTCCGCGTGGTGGAACGCGACGCCGCTGGTCTCCAACAGCTCGACGAAGCTTGCGACCAGGGGCGCGTCCAGCTGGGTGCCGGCGACTCGGCGGAGCTCGGCCACCGCCCCCTCGACCGACCGGCGGGGCGAGTAGGAGTCGCGCGCCGTCATCGCGTCGTAGGTGTCGGCGACGGAGATCACTCGCGAGATCCACGGGATCTCGGCTCCGCCGAGGCCGTGGGGATAGCCGCTGCCGTCGATCCTCTCGTGGTGGTGGAGGATCGCCCGCGCGACCCCGGCGTAGCCCGACACCTGGGCGACGATCTCGGCGCTCGCGGCGGGGTGGAGCTTGACGAGCTCCCAGTCCTCGGCGGTCAATCCCCGTTGCGCCTGGAGGATCGAATCGGGCAGGATGAACTTGCCGACGTCGTGGAGCAGGCCGGCGGTGTGCACCAGCCGCTGCTGCGCCGCGGAGGCGCCGGCGGCCAAGGCGAGCTCGCGCGCGTAGCGTGCGACGGCGGCCGAATGGCGCGCGGTCATGCTGTCCCGCTGGGCCAGGCCGCGGAGCATCGCGCTGAGGACCCTGCGGCCGGACGCATCCACCGGCAAAGTCGGCGCGGAATCCATCGGCGGTGCCTCGTGTGCCCGCGGCGACGCGTCGAGCAGAGCGCGGACCTCGGCGCTGAGGTCCTCGAAGCACGCGACCATTCCGCCGTCCCCGGAGATTTGGGCGACGATGGCGTGGCCCCCGGCGCGGCGGCCGTCCGGCAGGTCGACCTCGACCCACACCCGGTCGCCGACGGTGAGGTCGTCGGGACTGAGGAGGACCAGGCCGCGGGCGCTGATGGCGTAGCCGCGTCCCGGGGTCGCCGGCTGGTCTTGGTCGCGTGCGACGCGCAGCGGGCGCGTGCGACATCCCCGCTGGTTGCGAGCGCCGGGGCGAGTCCGTGCCGGGGCGAGAGGCGAGCTCATCCGCGGCTACCTTCGGTGTTCAGTGCGTGCGCATGAACACGTCTGGCGCGTTTGCACAGGTTTGCGCACCTTCGGGAGCGCCTTTTCCGCAAATTGCGGTATGCCGAGACCCTCGGATGTGGCTCTCGAGAGATCCCCGGGGCGCTTCGGCGCCGCTGCCGGCTGCTAGCGGTCCGAGGCGTGAACTCGGTGTGCCGGGCGCAGACCCGCCTCCTCGAGCGCCGTCGACAGGTCCGGGTAGGACGCCGTCCACGTGATCTTGCCGTCCCGGAACCGATGGACCCAGTGCATCTCGTTGTCGCGTATGCCCTCGGGTCCGCGCAGGCGCAACCGTCCGGACACGACGACGCAATCACCGTCGGCGTGAAGCTCGAACATCGAGGCTTCCACGATGTCGTCGCGCGGGCCGACGTCTGCGAGATATTCCCGGTACTCGGCCGTGCTGTCGAACACCCGACCGTCGGCCGAGAACGGCCGCCACACCGCGTCCGGCGCAGCGAAGTCCAGAATGCCGACAAGCCCGCGCGCGTGATACGCGGCCCACATGGCGCGCACCGCGGCAATATTTGGATTCTCGTC
>DASYIJ010000346.1:0-8822 GCA_035997675.1 Solirubrobacteraceae bacterium | reverse complement strand
GAACTTCACTACCTATTCACACAGCAATCACAACCAGAAAACATCCGTTGTGCAGGGAAAGTCGAACGTCTTCCCGTGTCCCGCCTTGGCCTGAACGTCCCGGCGGGTTGGTGGCCCGTCGCGCCGCTCGCCAAGAGCTTCGAGGCTGCCGGCTTCGTGTGGGCCCAGGTGCATTCGCCTCCGGCGAGCGTGCTGCGCGACCGCGACGGCGCCGCGCGCCACGCCGGGGCGCTGCGCGCCGCACTCGACACATGCGGCCTGCGGCTCGTGCTGCACGCGCCCGACGACCTCACCGCTGGGACGCCCGACGCCGATCGCGCGCTCGACGGCCTGATCGAGTACGCGCGCACGGCGCGGGCGGAGATCGTCGTCTACCACGCCGCGAACCTCGTGATGGCGGACGGCGGCCGCGCTGCCGCACGCACGCACGAGCGTGCCGGGCGCGAGGAGGAAGCGCTCGCCGCCTCCGTGCCGCGGCTGGAGGACGCGGGCGTGACGCTCGCGCTCGAGAACCTGGCGCCCGTCTGGCCGGGAGAGCCGCCGCGGCTGTGCCACGGTCCGGGCTACGTTCGCGAGCTCGTGCGCCGGTTGGGCTCGCCGCGCATCGGCATGTGCTTCGACGTGGGCCACGCGCGCATCGCGGCGGACCTCGTCGGCGCGGACGTCGGCTCGATGCTGGCGCCGGTGGCCGACGCCGTGGTCGTCTTCCATCTGCACGACAACCTCGGCGCGCGCCTCTCAAACGGCGCCGCGCCGCCGGTCGACCCGCTGCGCCTCGACCTGCACCTGCCGCCGGGAGCCGGGCGCGTGTGCTGGAACGAGATCGCCGCCGTGCTGCGTCCACACCGGGCGCCGCTCGTGCTGGAGGTGCATCCGCCGCACCGTCCCGAGCCCGTGACGCTCGCGAGCCTGACCGAGGAGCTGCTGGCGGGCGGCGCGGTGGCGGCGGCGTGACACCGAACCTTTACGACCTGTTCATCCCAGCGTGAGGCTGGCGCCGTACGGTGCGGCAATGCCCTCCCTCCTCGATCCCATCCTGCGCGTCATCGGCCGCGATCGCCAGCGCTCGGTCGGCGTGTGCGCGGTATGCCGGCGACCGGTGCGCGACTCGGACGACCGCTTCGACCTCCGCAGCGGCACGCACGTGCACCACGCCTGCGCGACCTACCGGATGCGCGCGGCCCGCAGCGACGCGCGGCGTTCCCCGGTCAGCGCTCGGCGAAGCGCACTTCACGTCGGCGACTGACCGACCACCGGCCCTCGCGCCAGCGAATGCGCGTGCCGTCCGCCAGGCGGACACCCGTGCGCCCGCTCGGCGGTCGCCCCCATAGCGTGGCCTCGACCGGACGCTCGTGCTCCTCCCGGTCGCCCAGCCCGGCCGCGATGTCCTCCTCGGGGTAGGTGACGACGATCGACCCGGCACGCACGTACACGGGCATCTGATGCGGCGGAGCGGCGGCATGCACGGTTCCGCCGCCGCGCAGGACATCTCCGCTCGCGGTGTCGATCCAGTCGCCCTGCGGCAGCGGCACCTCGCGCTCGCGCGCGCCCGCGTCGAGCACCGGCGCCACCCACAGCGAGGGCCCGTAGCCGTATGCGTCGGCGATCGTCCAGCCGCGGGCATCGGCGGGGTCGACCAGCAGCAGGGGGCGCACGATCGGGAGCCCGCAGCGCGCGGCCGTCGCGGCGGCCGCACGCACGTACGGCACCAGCCGCTCGTGGAGGCGCACGTAGGCCCGGTAGGAGTCGCGCGTGGCGGGGTCGTAGGTCCACGGCTCCTGGGCGAAGCGCCCATGGGCCTGCATGAGCGGCGTGAAGCAGCCGAACTGCACCCAGCGCAGCAGGAGCTCTCGCGGGCAGCGCGCCATCCCGCGCTCGCCGAGGTAGCCCCCGACGTCGTGCGACCAGTTCGAGAAGCCGCTGGCCGCCGCGCTCAGCGTGGCGGTGACAAGCGCGCGCAGCGACCAGAAGTCCGACGCCTGGTCACCGCCCCACAGCATGCCGGTGGATTGCTGGCCACTCCAGCCGCTGCGGCCGAACACGACGCCGCGGCCGGGGTGGACCTCGTCGAGCGCGCGCTGCATCGAGCGGCGGTAGAGGCCGCCGTAGGCCCAGGCGGCGTCAGCCCCGCGCCGCCCGTCGGCGAAGCGCACGTCGTCGGGGAAGTAGTAGCCCTCGCCGTCGTCGGCCTTGATCCCCTCGACGCCGAGCTCGAGCACGCGGCGGGCCTGCGCCCGCCACCACTCCTCGGCGGCGGGCGAGGTGAAGTCCACCGGCGAGCCGGTGCCCATCCACCACCGGGCCACGAACGGGTCACCGTCGGGGTCGCGGACGTAATGGCCGCCCGCGGCGCCCTCGGCGTAGTTGGACGCCGGCTCGCGGTGCAGGCGCTCGGACGCGGCACCGGGCGGGCGCTGGCCGTCGATCGACTCGACGTTCACCCAGGGCGTGATCCAGACGACCGTCCGAACGCCCGCCGCGCGCATGCGCGCCACCATCCCGGCCGGGTCCGGGAACTGGTGGGGGTTGAACTCCCAGGTGTTGTACTGCGTCTCCCAGGGGGAGTCGATCACGACGGCGTCGAGCGGGATGCGGTGCCAGCGGTAGCCGTGGAAGTCCTCGAGCACGTCGTCCTGGTGCTCGTACACGTCGCGGCTCTTCCAGTGCCCGTAGCCCCACTCGGGCAGGAGCGCGGGGTAGCCGGTGAGGGCGCAGTAGCGGCGCAGCCGCGCCGCGGGCGTGGGATCGCACAGCAGGTGCAGGCGCAGCGGCCCCGCGGCCGCTCGCGCCGACAGCCCGGTCCGCTCGGGGGCGAGGTCGGCGCGCACCCCGGGCCCGTCCGTCTGCAGCCATGCGGCGTAGCCCGCGCTCGACAGCAGCCAGGGGGCGGGCGCGTAGTCGCCCTGGGGGATGCCCCCGAGCTCGAGCATCTCCCCGGGGCAGTCGGGACCGGTGTAACGCCGGTCGGCGCCGAGGTGCACCGTCCGGCCGGACTGGTCGAGGTCGAGGCCGTGGCGCACGCCGAGCCCGACGAAGCGCTCGCCGAGCGTCCCGCGCCAATCGGCGCCGACACGCAGCGGGCCGTCGGACGCAGCGAACGCGATCTCGACGTGATGCTCGCCGTGCAGGGTGACCTCGACGGCGCCGGGGTCGCGCAGCTCGCGCCGCGGCGCCAGGTCCTCGTGCGGCATCACGCCCTCGGTGAGCGGCAGGAAGCGGTCGGCGGAGCTCCCGTCGGCGGTCCAGAGGCGCAGGTCGGTGATCAGGGGCCGGCCGGCGCGATGCAGGGAGATCCGCACGGGATCCGGGACGATGTCGACGCGCAGCGCGCCCCGGTCGAGCTCGCGTGGGCCAGTGGCGACGTTCATGGTCGCCCCCTTGTTCCACGCGCGTGCGCGGAGGGCGTTGCCGTCCGGTGAACGTCGCGTAGCTTGTCGGCATGGCGATCCCCGCTCAGACACGCACCATGCCCAGGGCGTTCGGGCTGCGGGCGGCCCATCTCGTGCTCGCGTTGACGCTGCTGGCCGCCGCGATTCGGTTCGCCACGCTGAGCCAGCAGAGCCTCTGGCTGGACGAGTCCTACGCCATCGAGGACATCGGGCGGCCGTTCGGGGCGATGCTCTCGTGGGTCGACGCCAGGGAGGGCTCGCCGCCGCTCTACTTCGTTCTCCTCTGGTTCTGGGCCAAGGTCTTCGGCACCGGGGCGGTCGGCCTGCGCGCCCTGTCGGCGATCGCGGGAATCGCCACGGTGCCGCTGGTCTACGCGGCCGGGGCCGCGCTGGCGTCGCGCCGCGCGGGCCTGGTCGCCGCCGCGTTCACCGCGGTGAGCCCGCTGATGGTGTGGTACTCGCAGGACGCCCGCCCGTACGCGCTGCTCGTCGCCCTCTGCGCAGCGTCGCTGTGGTTCGCGGCACGCGCCGTGTCCGGAGGCTCGTGGCGCTGGCTGGCCGCGTGGGCGATCGCGGCAAGCCTCGCGCTGGCCACGCATTTCTTCGCCGGGTTCCTCGTCGCCGGCGAGCTCGTGTGGTTCTGCGTCGCGTTGCGCCGCCGCGCGGCGCTTCCGGTGGCGGCCGTGTGCGTCGTGCAGCTCGCCCTGCTGCCGCTCGCCCTCGGCGGCGCGCAGCATCGCGGCACCCAGTGGATCGCCCAGCTCCCGCTCACGCTCCGGCTCGGCCAGGTGCCGGACCAGTTCCTCTTCGGTGCCGGCGAGGCCGACGTGCCCCATCGGCTCGCGGCCGTGATCGCGATCGCGATTCTCGCGGCGGCCGTGGTGCTGATCGTGCGCTCGGGGGATATCTCGGACCGGCGGGCGGCTGCGATCTGGGGGTCGCTCGGGGCCGGATGCCTTTTGGCGCCGCTGGCGTTCTCCTTCGCCGGCGCCGACTATCTCGATGCCCGGAACCTGATCGTCGCGTGGGTGCCCTTGGCCCTCGTCATCGGGGTTGCGGCCACGACGGAACGGGCTCGCGTCGCCGGCGCGGCGCTCGGAGCGGGCGCCCTGGCGTTGATCGCGGCCGCGACCGTGGCGGTGCCCACGCAACCCGACCTCCAGCGCACGGACTGGCGCGGCGTGGCGCGCGCCCTCGGACCCCCCACCGTCGCCCGCGCGCTGATCGCCCCCTCCTCCGGCCGGACGCTGCTCGACTACCTGCCCGGACTGCACTGGAACGTGGACCGCCACCAGCGCGTGGCGGAGGTGGACGTGATCGGAAGCCGGTCTCACGCCGCCAACGGCCTGGCGTGCTGGTGGGGCGGCGCCTGCGACCTGCCGCGTCAGCTGATCCCGCGCCTCGACGCGTTCCCGGGCTACCGGCTGGTCGCCCACCGGATCGTGGGGCCGTTCATCGTGGTCCGCTACCGCGCCGCGAGACCGCACCGCCTCTCGCTGCACCGGGCGACGGCGTACCGGGTCCACCGACACTACGCGGTCTTCTTCGCGCTTCAGCCCGCGTAGCGGCGGGGACAGCGGAGCCGTTCACAGCCTCGTCACAGGGCGTTGTCGGCCTCTTCACAAAAACCGGTGTTGAGCGGGGGAAAGTCACTCGCGACAGATGAATCCGAAGACGGGAGCTTCGATGACTCTCACCTCGACCAGTCGGGTCGACCTGCATTGCCACTCCACCGCCTCGCAGCTGTCCAAGCTGGGCATCCAGCGGGCGCTGGGGCTCCCGGAGTGCGCGACGCCTCCGGAGGAGGTCTACGAGCTGGCCAAGCGGCGGGGGATGGACTTCGTGACCATCACCGACCACGACACAATCGACGGCGTGCTCGAGCTGGCCGGCCGGCCGGACGTGTTCGTCTCCGAGGAGCTGACGGTGGGGTTCCGCGGCGAGCCGCAGGCGGTCCACGTGCTCTGCTTTGGGATCACGCCGGCCGACCACGAATGGCTGCAGGCGCACAACGACGACGTCGACGCCTGCGCCGACTACCTCCACGGCCACGACATCGCCTGCGCCCTCGCGCATCCCTTCTACGCGGTCGAGGCGCCGCTGACCCCGCGCCACCGCCGGCACCTCGCCCGACTCTTCCCGGTGTGGGAGACGCGCAACGGCTCGCGCGCGCGCGAGCTGAATCTCCCCGCGGCCGTGTACATCGAGACCCACGGCGGCACCGGCGTCGGCGGCTCCGACGACCACGCCGGCGTGGACATCGGGCGCACGTTCACCGAGACGCCGCCGGCGGCGAACGTGCAAGAGCTGCTCACCCGCCTGCGCGACGGGCGGGCCACGGCCCGCGGCGACCAGGGAAGCGCGGCGAAGTGGGCGCACGCCGCCATGGGCCTTGCCTCGCGCGTGTTCGGCCACGGACCGGCGGCCGCCCCCAACCCCGCCCACGTGCTGACGATGATCGAGCGCGTGATGCGCGAGGGCGACGCGCGCCGCGGGGCGATCGGCGCCGACCTGGGCCCGGACGACGCGCGTGCGCTGCTGCGCTCGTGGCTCGACGCGGTCGAGCTCGACGTTTCCGAGGCGGAGCTGATCGGCCTCCTGCAGGCCGACGACTTCTCGCACGCCGACCTCGCGCGGCGGGCGCGGCGGATGCACGAGCGCAAGCTCCAGCGCGCCGTCGACGACGTGGTCGCGACCGCGGCCGCCGGTGACGGCGGCGCGCTGCCCCTGGCCGCAGCCGGGCTGACGCTGTTCGACGCCTGCGTCGCCGCGATCCCGTACGCGCCGGCGGCCGCGTTCCTGGGCAAGGAGAAGGCGAAGCTGGCCGCGCGCGAGGGCGAGCCGCCTCGCGTGGCGCTGGTGGCCGACGCCGTCGGCTCCACTCACGGCGTCACGCGCACGCTGGAGCAGATCCGCGAGCGCGGCGTGCCCGGCTTCGAGGTCGAGGTGATCGGCACGGACCCCAACGTCGACCGGCGCCTGTCCGCGGTGGCCGAGATCGACGTGCCCTTCTACGCCGGACTCGAGGTCGGGATCCCGTCGCTGCCGGCCATCGTCGACGCGCTCGCCGAGGGCCGCTACGACCTGGTCCATCTGCCGACGCCGGGTCCGAGCGGCGTGGCCGCCGCGCTCGTCGCGCGCGTCATGGCCCTGCCGATCGTCGGCTCCTACCACACCGAGCTGGCCACCTACGCCGCGCTGCGCACGGGCGACGGATCGATCGAGCGGGCGATGAACGGCGCGCTGCGGGCCTTCTACGGACAGTGCCACGAGGTGCTCTCGCCCAGCCCGTCGGCGGACGCCTCGCTGCACGCGCTCGGCATCCCGGCGGCGCGCATCGGGCGCTGGGATCGCGGCGTCGACCTGGACCGCTTCGATCCGCGCCACCGCGTCGAGGGCGCCTTCACCGGGCAGGTCAACGTCCTCTACGCCGGCCGCCTGACACACGAGAAGGGCGCCGATCTCCTCGCGGACGCGTTCCTCGCCGCGCGCGAGCGCGATCCGCGCCTGCACCTCGTGCTGGCGGGGGGCGGTCCCGAGGAGGACGCGCTGCGCGCGCGGCTCGGCGTCGACGCCACGTTCCTGGGCTGGCTGGAGGGCGAGGAGCTTCCGCGCGCGTACGCGAGCGCGGACCTGTTCCTGTTCGCCTCGCGCACCGACACCTTCGGGCAGGTGATCCTCGAGGCCCAGGCGAGCGGCCTGCCGGTCGTCGCGGTCGCCGAGGGCGGACCGCTCGAGCTCGTGGAGGACGGCCGCAGCGGCCGCCTGTGCCCGCCCGAGGCGGGCGCCCTGGCGGACGCGGTCGTCGAGCTGGCGGCCAACCCGGCGCTGCGCGAGCGCCTCGGCCGCGCGGGCGCGGCCGCGACCACGGCACGGACCTGGGAGCGGGCCCTGGCCCAGCTCTCCGCCGGCTACGGCCGCGCGCTCGATGCGCTGCCGTCGGTCGAGGTTCGGCGTGCCGCGTAGTCGGGGCGCCTCGCTCGAGCCTTCCACCGAACGGGTGCGACCGCGCCTGCGCCTCGTCACCCCGCGTCGCATGCGCGTGGTGGACGTCGCGCTGTTCTACGGAGAGCGTGGGGGAGGCATTCGCACCTACCTCGAGGCGAAGCGCCGCCACGCGCGGCGCACGGGAGCGTTCGAGCACCACGTCGTCGTGCCGGGTCGGGTGCGCGCGGGCGACGGCAGCGACGTGCACGAGCTGCCGTCGTGGCCGCTGCTGCGCAAGAACGGCTATCGCGTGCCCGCCGGGACCCGCGCGTTGAAGGCGACGCTGCGCGAGCTCCGGCCCGACGCCGTGCTGCTGCACGATCCGTTCTGGGCCTCGCGCGGCGTGGTCGACGTGGCGCGGCGCGCCGGCGCGACCGTCGTGGCCGTGCACCATGGCTCGAGCGCGCTCGACGCGGCGGCGATCCCCGGGCCCCGCGCGGTCTCGCAGACCGTCATTCGCGGCTGGATGCGGCGCACCTACGCGCAGGCGGACGCCGTGCTGGCCGCGGTCGATCCGGGGAACGACGCGGCCGGCGCGCGCACGCTGCCGCTGCGGTTCGGGATCGACCCGGCCTTCCGGCCCCGCGGCGAGGAGAC
Organism: Solirubrobacteraceae bacterium; assembly: GCA_035997675.1. Taxonomy (GTDB): domain Bacteria; phylum Actinomycetota; class Thermoleophilia; order Solirubrobacterales; family Solirubrobacteraceae; genus JALYZC01. Next base: position 849 of record DASYIJ010000346.1, on the reverse strand, counting down.
GCGCGGCGACCACGTGCTCTACGTCGGGCGCCTGGCGCGCGAGAAGGGAGTGTTCGAGCTGCTCGACGCCGCCGCGCGCGCCGAGGACCCGTGGCCGCTCGTCCTCGTCGGCACCGGCCCCGCGGAGCGGGCGGTGCTGGGCCGCGCGCGGCGGCTGGGGATCGAACAGCGCCTGTCGGTGCGGCCCTACGTCGCGGACCGAGATGCGCTCGCCCGGGCATACGCGGCCGCCCGCTGCGTCGTCATGCCGGGCCCGCTGGAGACCTTCGGGCTGGTGGCGCTCGAGGCGGCGGCCAGTGGCGCCCGGGTGGTCGCCTGCGAGGACGCGCCGGCGGCGGTCGCCTGCGGCGCGCTGGCCAACGTGTTCACCGCCGGTGACGTCGACGACCTGCTCGCGGCGATCGAGGCCGCGCGCGCCGCGCCCCGCGACCCGATGGCCGCGGCGCTGCTGGCACGGCGCCACGAGTGGGGCGCTGCCTTCGACGCCGAGCTGGCCGAGCTCGAGGCGCTGCCCCGGTGAGCTCGAACGGCCGCCGCCGCGAGCGCACCATCGCGGTCGCGCTGCACGACGTCGAGCCGGCCACCTTCGACCGCTGCGCGCTGATCCGCGACTGGCTGGCCGACCACGGCGTCGACCGCGCCACGCTCCTCGTGATCCCGGCGCCGGACCTGCACCCATTCGCCGACCGCCGTCCCGACCTCGCCCGCTGGCTCGAGGACCGCGCCTACGCGGGGGACGCGGTCGCGCAACACGGCCTGCGCCATGCGCAGACCCGGCGCGGATCGGCGCTGCGGCAGGCGCTCGCGCGCCTCCAGGGCGGCGCGGCCACCGAGTTCGTCGGTCTCAAC
>DASYIJ010000316.1:0-3163 GCA_035997675.1 Solirubrobacteraceae bacterium | reverse complement strand
CCGGCATTCGGCAGCTCCGGCGCCCCGCCCACCTCGACGTCATCCGAGGCGATCGCCCACACCGCGTCCATGTCGCGTCGTTCGAAGGCGTCGAACGCCGCACGCGCAAGCTCGACGTTGGCGTCGCGCTCGGTCAGGGTCCGGCCGTGCCGTTGACGGGGTCGGCGGCCACCCGTGCTCTTAGCTCAGGCCGATCTGCTGGGCCTGTTGGCCCAGACCGCCCGGCGCCGGCGGCGGGGCCCCGGGCGGAGGGTCGGCGCGCACGACGTGCGTCGAGACGATCATGTCGTGCAGCGCCCGGTTGGACTCGTCCCACAGCGGCCAGAGGTAGTCGAGCAGGATCGGGATGCTGAAGAAGAGCGAGCCGAGCACGCCGAAGAGCAGGCCGATCACGACGAACTGGCGCAGCAGCGCCCAGCCGTAGTTCATCGGCTCTCCGCCATCGCGGATGACGCGGATGCCGACGATCTGCTTCCCGATCGACTGCCCGTTGCGCTCGCCCGGGCGCCCCATGAAGACCGGGTAGTAGACGAAGTAGGCCCAGACCAAACCGGCGAGGATGATGATCACGCCGATGGCCTGCAGGGCTCGCGAGTTGGTCGCGGCGAAGGCGACCCCGACGATCATCGGCAGGATCGCGAACACCGCGTCGAGCAGGAGCGCACCGGCGCGGCTCCACCACGTCGCCAGCTCGACCGACCCGAGCATCGGCTGCCCGTGCGGCCCGCGCGGACGCATCGGGACCGGCGCGGGCTGCCACGTCGGCTGGGGCGGCTGCCATGCCCCCTGGGGCGGCGGCGCGACGGGCGGCGGAGTCGGCGGTGCCGCGGGCGGAGGCGGCGGCGGCGCGCCGGGAGCGCCCGCGGGCGGAGGCGGTGGTGGCGCGCCGGGAGCGCCCGCGGGGGGCGGCGGCGGCTCGCCTTGCGGGGGTTGCGGGGAGTCGTCCATGCCGCGACTGTATCCGGCGGGGGACCCCTGCCGTCAAGCCCCCTTGGTCGTCTACTGCGCGGTGTGGTCCGTCCAGCGCTTGCCGTCCCAGTAGCGCAGGCGCGCGTGGCCGGAGGGATCCGGGTACCAGTTCGCGGGTGGCATGGGCGGAGCGACCGGTGGAGGTGGCTGGGGCGGCGCCGGCGCGGGCGGCGCGGCGGGCGCCGGCTCGGCCGCAGCCGGCTCCGGCGCGGACGCCTGCGATGCCGGATCGGGCTTCGGCGATTCGGACGGGGCCTGCGGCTGTGGCGCGGTCGGCTGGTCGGGCGCCGCCGGCTGTGGGGCGGCGGCCGGCGTCGTGCGGTTCGCCTGCCGTGCCGCCGTGGCGCCCGCCGCGGATTGGCCGAACGCCGGATCCGGTGCCGGCGGCCAGGCGCCCGGCGGAGGTGCCGCGACCGAGTTGCCCGCGCCGTTCGACAGGGGCACGCCGGCGACGCCGGCGCGGACGACGAAGGTGCCGGCCGCCATGTCCCCGACGCGGCGGCGCCGGTCGTTGGTCATCGCCACGATGAAGCCTGTGAGCATCGGGATGAAGTACGGGAAGTCGTCCACGATGAGCAGCACCCAGCGCAGCACGCCGCGGCCGATCCCGGGCCGGCTGCCGTCCTCGCGCATGACCCGGATACCGCAGATCAGCTTCCCGATCGTCGCTCCGGTCAGCCCCTGGATCACGCCCGCGTACAGCAACGCGATCGCCAGCTCGATGACGTAGAAGAGGGTGGCGTCATCGCCCTGGAGGTAGTACGTGTCCCGGTCGAACGTGACGTTGAGATGCGATCCGGTGAACTGGACCGCCTCGGTGGTGTGTGTCGCGAGCGCGTAGAACAGCCCGGCGAACGCCGCCACGAGCAGCACGTAGTCGATGATGAAGGCGACCACGCGGCGCCCCATGACGTGGGTCGGATTCACGGTCGGAAGCCTATCCGCCGTCCGGCGGGAAGGCCATCAACTCGACGAGGTTGCCCGCCGGGTCCCGAACGTAGGATCGAGGCGAGCCCCAGTGCTCGGCCCGCGGCTCGACGTCGTGCCCGGCGGCCCGCAGCGCGGCGAGGGTCGCGTCGTAGTCGTCGACCACCACGGCGACGTGGCCGCGCGGCAGTACGACCGGCTCCTCGACGTTCATCAGGTGGATCTGCGTGGGGCCATGCTGGACCCAGGCCGCCCGCTCGGCCAGGGACGGCGGCGGCGTCACGCGCTCGAACCCCAGGAGGGCGTAGAAGTCCACGCACGCGTCCCACCGCTCCCGGCGCACCTCGAAGGTGACGTGCTGGATCACGACGCGCAGGCGCGCAACCGGCGGGCCAGGGTCATGGCACGTCCGTCCGCGAGTGTGGCCCGGACGCGCAGGCGGTAGCGGTGCCGCGGCGAGAGCCCGCGGCGGCGGACGGTGAAGGCCAGCGGAGGACGGCGGATCCGCGCCAGCCGGCGCGTTCCCACCGACACGTCGAGGCGGCGCACGAGGGGGCGGTCGGCGCCGATGACCGTGGCGCGGACCGCGGCGCACCGGGCCCGCCCGTAGCGCAGCGCCAGCGCCAGGCGCGGTCGCCCGAGCCCGGCGTCGGGCTCGCGCAGCGCGAGCTCGTCCATCAGGCGGCGGTAGGCCTCGAAGGCCGGCTTGGGCGAGTAGTCGTCGCGCAGCAGGCCGTAGTGGTGCTGGAAGTTGGCCGAGGCGGTGTTGTGATCGCGCAGGTCGAACCACCGGTAGTCGGTCACCCCGTAGGTGCCGCGGAAGTCGTGCACGGCGCGCACCATCGTCTGCAGCGACCGCGCCTGCATGTCCTCCGCGCGCCCCGGTCCGGTCGGCCAACCGTTCTCCTCCACGTGGATCGGCACCCTCGGCCCGAGTTCGGCGATCGGCATGAAGCACCGGCGCAGCTGGCTCATCGCCGCCACCATCCCGTCGCGCTCGCCGCCGGGCGACTCGACCGGAGGGAACACGGTCCCCGGGTAGGCATCGAGGCCGACCCAGTCGACCGCCGCGATGAACGCCGGCCCGCCGTGATCCCGCAGGTACCCCCAGAAGCCCGCCTCGGTGTTCGGGTCCGTCCGGTAGAACCAGTTGAACCCGGTCGTCAGCTGGCGGAAGCCGCGTCGCCGCGCCTCGTCCTTGGCGGCGATCACGCCCTGGATGAGCGCGTCGCGCGCCCCCGCGTACGCGCCGTCGGACGAGTCCGGG
>DASYIJ010000310.1:0-1731 GCA_035997675.1 Solirubrobacteraceae bacterium | reverse complement strand
GCTCGGGCACGCTGATCGCGCCCGACTGGGTCCTGACCGCCGGCCATTGCACGTCGGTCACCGGCTCGTTGAGCGACGGACTGGCTCCCACGCCGGTCACGTTCCCGGCGAGCGCGTTCGGGGTCACGCTGAACACGGTTCGCGCCGACGGCTCGGGCGGGGAATCCCACCAGGTCACCCAGGTGATCATCGATCCGGCCTACGGCTCGGATGTCGGCGGCGGCAACGACGTCTCGCTGCTGCACCTCGACCGCGCCTCGGCGGCGACTCCCATTTCCATCGCCGCGCCGAGCGAGCGGTCCCTGTGGCTGCCCGGCGTGTCGACCACGATCGCCGGCTTCGGGACGACGTCACAGGACTCGAGCACCACACCGGCGGTGATGCAGGTCGCGCAGGTGCCGATCGTCGCCGACCCGGTGTGCGCCGCGGCCTACCCGCGCGACACCTCCGCCCAGGTCGCCAACAAGGGCGCGTTCGATCAAGCGACGATGGTTTGCGCCGGTTACCCCGCCGGCGGGGTCGACACGTGCCAGGGCGACTCGGGTGGGCCGCTCCTGGCGGTCCGCCCCGAGGGAGCGTTTCGCCTCGTGGGCGCCACCAGCTTCGGCAACGGTTGCGCGCAGCCCGGCTACCCGGGCGTCTACGCGCGGGTGGCCGAGGGCCCGATCCGCGCGTTCGTCGCCGGCGTGGTGCCCCAGGCGTTCGCGGCCGGCGAGCCGCCGCCGGCCACGACGCCCGCGGGAGCACTCACACGTCCCGGAGCGGGCGCCGCTCCGCGCATTCGCAGCCTTCGGCTGACCCCGGACGTCCTGCGCGCCGCCCGCTCCGGCCCGGTGCTGCCGGCGGCGCGGCGGCGCGGCGGACCCGGTACCGACGTGACCCTGGGCGTGAGCGGGCCGGTGACGCTCGTGAGCTTCGCGGTGCAGCAGGACCAGCCGGGCGTTCGGAGCGGGCGCCGGTGCGTCGCGCGGCGCGGCCGGGCCACGGGCCGGCGCTGCACGCGGGTGGTCACGCTGGGGACGTTCACGCGACCGCGCCGCGACGGGACCGACCACCTCGTGTTCAGCGGTCGCGTGTCGACGAGCGGCGCGACGCCGCGAGCCGGGGCTGCCGCGCGGCGCCCGTCGACACGTGCGCTTTCCCCCGGTCGCTATCGCCTGCGGGCGATCGCGTTGTCGGCGGCCGGGCGCGCCAGCCTCGCGGTGACGCGGGCCTTCCGCGTCCGGCGCTGAGCGATCTGGCCGGACCTACGCCGGCTGACTGAACGCGGCGAGCATCGCCTCGACGATCACCGGGCCCCGGTCCTCCTGCAGGAAGTGGGCGGCGCCCTCGATGCGAACCTGCTCGCCCGCGGACGGGATCAGGTCGGTGAACACCTCGCCGGCCTGCGGATAGGGGAAGACCGGGTCGCCGTCGGAGAACGCCACGAGCGCCGGCTTGTCCCATCTCGAGAGCGACTCCTGAACGGCGAGCATCTCCATCACGCCGGGCTCCTCGGGCGCCATCGGCACGAGCAGCGGGAACTTCTGCGCCCCGGCCTTGCTCTCCGGCGTGGGGAACGGCGCCTCGTAGGCGGCGACGATCTCCGGGGCGAGATCGCTCTTCGTGGCGCCCTGCATGATCATGCCGATCGGGAGGTCCGGGGTCCGCTCGGCGAAGTCGCGCCAGGCTCGGAAGCCCTTGCTCACCCGGCCGGTGAACAGGCCGGTGTTGAGGATGACGAGCCGGCCG
>DASYIJ010000288.1:0-33552 GCA_035997675.1 Solirubrobacteraceae bacterium | reverse complement strand
TCGACGAGGCGCTGGCCGCGGGACGCGAGCACGGCGTCGAGATCGTGCCGGCGATCGAGGTCTCGGCGGTCCAGAGCGGGACGTCGGGCGACGTGCACGTGCTCGGCTACCGCCTCGACCACCATTCACCGGAGCTGGCCGACCGGCTGGAGACCTGGCAGGCCGACCGGGCGCTGCGCATCGAGCGGATGGCCGACCGGCTCGAGGAGCTGGGGTTCGAGCTCGATCGCTCCGAGCTCGAGGCGCGGCGCGGTGCCGGCGAGCCGCTGGGGCGCCCACACCTCGCCGCCGCGGTGCGCGACCGCCCCGACGGGTTCTTCGCGGAGTACCTGGTCCCCGGCGCGCCCGCATTCGTGCCCCGCAGCACGCCGAGCGTCACCGAAGCGATAGCCGCGATCCACGCCGCCGGCGGCGTGGCCGTCTGGGCCCACCCCTTCTGGGACATGTCCGACGCCGCGGAGGTCCTGGCCACACTGGAGGCCTTCGCCGCGGCCGGCCTCGACGGCGTCGAGGTGTTCTACCCCACGCACACCGAGGCGCAGGCGGCGCTGCTCGCCGAGCGCTGCGCGCGCGACGGCCTCCTGCAGACGGGCTCGGCCGACTTCCACGGGCCCGGGCACGCGCACTTCGACCGTTTCCGCGCCTTCGAGCTCTACGGCCGCGAGCCGGTGCTCGGGCCGATCGCCGCTCCCTAGGCGGCGGCGTGACGGGCCCGGTAGGCCTGCGCCTTCGCCCGGTTGCCGCAGGTCTCCATCGTGCACCACACGCCCGAGCGGTTCTTCGTGTTGTCGTAGAAGGCCCAGTTGCAGGTCTCGCGGCGGCAGGCCTTCAGCAGCTCCCACGTGCCGTTGGCCATCGCGCCCTGGACGAGCGCCAGCAGGCGCCCCAGCGCACCCGTCACGCCGCCCGCGCAGGATTCGAGATGTCCTCCGTCCGCATCGAATCGAAGCTCCAGGCGGGCGCGGCGCGCCGCCGCGTCTAGCGTGGCGGCGGCCTTCGGCGCCGGGACGCGGTCGGTGTGAGCCAGCAGCAGCTCGCGCAGCGCCTCGCGAACCTCCAGCGCCTCGCGCAGGTCGGCCGCGGTCGCGCGGACCGACCGTCCGAGAAGGCCGTGCTCGGTCAGCCAAGCGCTGAGCGCGCCCGGCGTGCCGAGCGCGTCCTCACCCTCTTCGATGTCGAGGGTGTTGACGAAGGCCCGCACCTGCTCGAGCTCTCCGGGTGCCTGTTGTCGCTTTCGCATCACCATTAATCCTACTTGACAGGTTACTCTAACCGGCTATGATTCTTAGACAGTTATCCGGGGTCGTCCGAACCGCACCGAGGAGCCGATCATGGCCACGACACAGCTCACCTCCATCTCGAGCAACACGCACCGCGATCAGCTGCTTGACGCCGCGCGCCGGGGCAGGTCCCTGCCGCCGCCTCCGCGCCCTCAGGCCCTCGTGCTCGACGGCGCTCATGCCGTGACGATCCGCTACGCCGGCGCCGCGGATGCGGTCGCGGTTTCGGGCCTGGCCGAGCTCGACGGCGCCGCCATCGCGGGTCCCGAGATCCTCGTCGCCGAGGTCGGCGGTGCGATCGTCGCCGCCCTGGCCGTGACGAGCGGCGTGGTGGTAGCCGACCCCTTCCGCCGCACCTGCGCGGCCGTCGACCTGATGCGCATGCGGGCCGAGCAGCTCGGCCACGCTCCGCGCCACCGCCACCTCCCGGGATTCCTGCGGCGGGCGCTCACCGTCTAGCCGTACTCGCGCCGCACCACCTGGGCGACCCGGCCGCCGACCTCGACGAAGCCGCCGTCGATCGGCCGGGCCAGGAGCGTCGAGCCCTCGCCCTGGTGCACCACCAGCGGACGGCGCAGGGCCGCGGCGAGCCGGACGGCGTGCGAGCCGGTGGCCTCGTCCTCGTCGATGCCGAGGGACACCGGAAAGACGCGGCAGCGGACGATGCCACCCACCTCGTCCTCCCATGCCCAGCATCCCACGAGGTCGTGGTCGGCGGGCGGTCCGTCGAGGGCATCGACCGCCTCCGGGGAGTCGAGCTTGTGGTGCTCGAACGGCGGGCCCCATTCGGGGCGGCCGGCGATGAACGACAGCTCCCCCTCCTGGCGCGCGGGCACGTCGCCGGCCGGTGGCCGCAGGAGGCTCACATCGCGCCCCTGCGACGCGAGCAGCCAGGCCGTGCCGACGAGCGGATGCCCGGCGAAGTCCAGCTCGACGCTGGGCGTGAAGACGGCCACGCGGCCGTCACGGGCGTCGTCGACGAAGACGGTCTCCGGGAACCCGAGGTCGGCGGCCACGTCCTGGCGCCGGTCGCCCGCGATCGCGTCACCGTCGAGGAACACGCCCAGTGGGTTGCCGCCCGATCCATCGTCGCCGGTGAACACGCGCAGGACGTGGAGGATCGCCATCTAACTTCACCCTAACGGCCGGCCTGTCTAGGATCCCCGGCGTGACCAGGTCACGTGGATTGATCATCGCGGCGATCATCGCCGGCATCGTGCTGATCGTCATCGCAATCGTGTACTTCGCCGAGCCGGCGAAGTCGCTGCCCTCGTTCTTCCCGGGCCACGACGTGCACTCCTCGACGACGCACGTCAAGCACGGGATCGCCGCGCTGCTCCTCGGACTCGGCTGCTTCGTCCTGGCGTGGTTCGCCACCGGGCCGCGCTCCGGCGGCGCGTCATCGGCGTAGCGCTCAGGTCAGCGCGAAGCCGATGGTGAGCAGCGTGCCGGCCGCGACGCAGTAGATCGCGAACGGCGTAAGCGTGTTCGTCTCGAAGTACTTGAGCAGGAACCTGACCGACAGGTAGGCGGTGACCGCCGCGCAGGCGGCGCCGACAACCGCGGTCCCGATCACGTGCCCGCTCTTGCCGACGAGCTCCGGCAGCTTGAGCACCGCGGCAGCGCCGATGATCGGCGTGGCCAGCAGGAACGAGAAGCGCGCGGCATCCTCGTTGGAGAGGCCGACGAGGAGCCCGCCGCCCATGGACGCTCCCGACCGGGAGAACCCGGGGATCAGCGCGATCGCCTGCGCCGCACCGACGGCGATCGCCTGGCGCCAGCTCAGCTTCGCGATCCGGACATCGGAGTCGCCCTTCCAGTCGTCCGGGCGCGGCGGCCGTCGCCGCAGCCGCTCGGCGCCGTAGAGGAGCAGCCCGTTGGCGATCAGGAACGCCGCCGCGGACTCGGCCGACTTGAACAGGTCGCGGAGCGAGCCCTCGAGGAGCAGGCCGAGGAGCCCGGCCGGGATCGTCGCCACGACGATGAGCCACCCGAGCTTCGCGTCGGAGTCGTCGCGACCGATCTCCCGGTCACGGAGCGACCGGCCGATGCCCTGCACGATCCGCAGCCAGTCGCGCCGGAAGAACCCGAGCAGGACGAGCGCCGTGGCCAGATGGGTGGCCACGAGGAAGTTCAGGAAGAACTTGTCCGATTGCTGGATGTTCCAGCCCAGCACCTTGGGCAGCACGACGCTGTGCCCGAGGCTCGAGATCGGGAACAGCTCGGAGAACCCCTGCAGGAGCCCGAGCACCACGGCCTGGAAATAGCTGATCACGGCCGCGGGAGCTTAGTCAGATACGAGCTGGGCCTGATCTGCGCCAAGTCGTGAGCTACGCGGCCAGGAGCCGCTCGAGGCGATAGCCGAGGGCCTCGCAGGCCAGCTCCTCGGTGACGTTGAGCGGCAGGCGCTGGCGGGTGTCGTCCACGAGCTCCAGCGCGCCGCGCAGCGCGGCCGGCTCGCGCCCGGCGGCGTCGGCCGCCAGTTCGGCCTCGCGGTCGACGTTGGCGGCCAGGTCGGGGGCGTCGAGCGCGACGCACAGCAGGTCGCGGTACCACAGGCCGGCCAGCGCGAGCTGCAGGTCGAGCGTCTCGGTGTGGACGCGGCGGGCGAGTCGCCGCGAGCGCTCGGCGTGCTCGGTGTCGGCGCGGCGGCGATCGCGCTTGGCGGTCAGCTCGAGCGTGTCGGCGTGACTCTCGTCGAGCGCCGCCGCCGCGGCGTCGGCGCGGTTGCGGGCCTGCGCCAGCAGGTCGCGCCACGGCCGCTCCCCCATCTCCCCCGCCGGCGCGGCGCGCGCGAAGCGCTGGGCCGCGGCACGCAGCCGAGGCCCGTCGCCGGTGGCGAGCTCGCGGGCCAGCCGCGCGTCGCCCCGCGCCAGCCGCGCCGCCGCGCGCGCGGGACGCGGCTCGACGCCCTCGCGCCCGAGCCGGGCGACCACCTCGTCCTCGGGCAGCGCCTCGAAGCGGACGTGCTGGCAGCGCGAGGCGATCGTCGGGAGCACCTCGCCCGGGCGGTCGCTGAGCAGGATCAGATGCGCGAACGGGGGCGGCTCCTCCAGCGTCTTGAGCATCTTGTTGGCCGCCTGCTCGATCATCGTGTCGGCGCGCTCGATCACGAACACGCGTCGCCGGGCCTCGAATGGCGTGCGCGCGGCGGCCCCGACGACCGCCGAGTCGATGTCGCCGACCAGCAGCTCGTGCGCTCCCGAGGGCGTGACCCACGTGAGATCGGGATGCGAGCCGCGCTCCACGCGACCGCGCACCGCGTCGGGCTCGTCCGCCCCCTCCGCCAGCAGCGCCGCGGCGAAGGCGCGCGCCACCGTGCGCTTGCCCGCACCGGCCGGGCCGCCGAACAGGTAGGCGTGGCTCGGGCGCCCCTCCGGCGGCAGCGCCGCGCCGAGCACGGCGGCGGCGTGCGGGTGATGCTCGGTGCCTGCAATCGGTGCGGTGGCCATGACGGTCCCCCATCGTAGATACGCTCGCGGCGCATGGCGCGCGGGCGGCTGATCACGATCGAGGGCCTGGACGGCGCGGGGAAGACGACGCTGGCCACCGGGCTCGAGCGCGCGCTCGCCGGTCGGGTCGGCGCCGTCCGCGTTCTGCGCGATCCCGGCGGCGTCGAGCTCGCCGAGCGGGTGCGGGCGCTGGTGAAGGATCCAGACCTGCGCGTGGGGGCTCGGGCCGAGGCGCTGCTCTACGCCGGGGCGCGCGCCCAGCTCGTCGAGGAGGCCCTCGTGCCGCTGCTCGACAGCGGGGTGTGGGTCATCCTCGACCGCTTCGTCGATTCCTCGCTCGCCTACCAGGGCGTCGGTCGCGAGCTGGGCGTCGAGGCGGTCCGCGCGATCAACGAGTTCGCGACGGGCGGCCTGCGACCGGATCGCACGCTGCTGCTGCGCATCGATCCCGCCGCCGGACGGGCGCGGCTGGCGGAGCGCGGCGAGGCGCCGGACCGGCTCGAGCTCGAGGCCGAGGTGTTCTTCCGGGCGATCGCCGCCGCCTACGACCGCCTGGCCGAGGCGGAGCCCGACCGCATCCGCGTGCTCGACGCGCGCGCCGAGCCGGACGCCGTCCTGGCCGCCGCGCTGGCGGCACTCGAGGATCTGCTGCCGGACGCGCGCTAGGCCGCGTACCCGTCCGGGTGGGCCCGGGCCCAGGCCCAGGCGTCCTCGATCATCGCCTCCAGCTCCGGCTTGCGCGGCTCCCAGCCGAGCTCCTCCCGGATGCGCGCGGACGCGGCCACCAGGGCGGGCGGGTCGCCGGGCCGGCGTGGCGCATCGCGCGCCGGGATCTCCAGCCCGGTGACGCTGCGCCCGGCCTCGATCACCTCGCGCACCGAGAAGCCGTTGCCGTTGCCGAGGTTGAGGATCCGATGCTCGCCGCCTCGGGCCGCCTCGGTCGCCAGGAGATGCGCCCGGGACAGGTCCTCGACGTGGATGTAGTCGCGGATGGCGGTGCCGTCCGGCGTGTCGTAGTCGGTGCCGAACACGTCGACGTGCTCCAGCGTCCCGAGCGCCGCGCGGAGCACGTTGGGGATCAGATGGGTCTCGGGGTCGTGGTCCTCGCCCTGCTCGCCGCTCGCGCCGGCGACGTTGAAGTAGCGCAGCGAGATCGCGGCCAGGCCGTGGGCGGTGCAGTGCTCGCCGATCATCTGGTCCACGGCCAGCTTGCTCGCCCCGTACGGGTTGGCTGGTCGCGTGGGGGCGTCCTCGGCGATCGGGACCTCGTCGGGGACGCCGTAGCACGCGCAGGTGGAGGAGAAGACCAGCCGCTCGACGCCGGCCTCCCGCATGGCGTCGAGCAGGTTGAGCGTGCCGCCGACGTTGGTGCGCCAGTAGCGCTCGGGGTGCTGCACGGACTCGCCCACCAGCGCCAGTGCGGCGAAGTGCATGACGGCGTCGGGGCGCGCCTGCGCGACCGCGGCGGCGATCGCGGGCGCGTCGAGGAGGTCCACCTCGGCGTGTTCGGCGCCTTCCGGGATCGCGGCGCGGTGGCCTCGGCTGAGGTTGTCGACGACCACGACCTCGTGCCCGCCGTCGCGCATCAGCTGGGCGGCGCACACGCTTCCGATATATCCGGCGCCGCCGGTGACGAGGATCCGGGCCATGGGAGCGGCGTATATAACACGAGCATGGGCCGCCGCCGCTTTCGTCACGGATGATCTGGGAGCGCCCGCCCGGCAGCGTCACCCGCGGCGGACCTACAATCGGCCTGCCGTGACGACCGGCCAGGTCGACTTCGAGCTGGAGGACTTCGAGCGCGTTTCGGCCGCGCCAGGGGTGGCCCTGTTGCGCGTCACCGGCCGCTGGCAGGGTGAGCGTGACGCGCCGCTCGACCCGCCGGCGTTGATCGTCGACGACGGCCGCGAGCCCCACCGGCTCCACGCACTGGACGGGCCGGACGTCGACCCGCCGGTGCCGGGCCGGTCGTGGCGGGGCGCCTTCTCCGTTCCCACCGACCTGCTCGACGGGACCGCGACGGCGTTCGCACTGGACGCCGGCGAGGGCGCCGTCGTCGAACTTCCCGCGCCCGCGGAGCGAGGGGATGCGGCCGCCCCGCCCGCCGCCGCATCCGCGGCGCAGGCCGAGCTGACGCGGGTCACCGCCGAGCTCGAGGACCGGGAAGCGCAGCTGGTCTCGGCGCGCGAGGCGCAGCAGACGGCGCAGCGCGAGGCCGAGGCGCGCCTCGCCGAGGCGCGTGCCGTGCGCGCCCAGGCCGACGAACGGGCACTTGCCCAGCGGGGCGAGCTCGAGCGCGCGATTCGCGAGGCGGGCGAGCGCGAGGCGGCCTCGCGACAGCAGGCGACCGAACGCGAGCGCCTCGCCGAGGCGGCGGCGGCCGAGCTGCGCGTCCGCGCCGAGGCGGCCGAGGAGGCCGCGGATGAGCTGTCCGACCAGACCGAGCTCGCCGCGAGCGCGGCGGAGGCGCAGGCCGCGGCGCTGCAGGAGCTCGAGCGCCAGTCGAAGGCGGCGCACGAGGCCGCCGAGGAGGCCCGCGCCGCGCGCCGAGAGGCCGACGAGCGAAGCGCCCGCGCCGAGGACCGGATCGCCGAGCTCGAGGGCGAGCTCGAGGGCGTACGCGCCCGGCTGGCCGTCGACGCCTCCGCAGCCGCCACCCGCGACGACGAGACCCGCGCCGAGCTCGAGCGGACCGGCGCCGAGCGCGACTCGCACGCCTCCCGGATCGTCGAACTCGAAGCGCTGCTCGTCGAGGCGCAGGCCGGGGCGGCGCGGGCGACGGCCCTCGAGGCCCAGCTCGCCGAGGCCCGGGAGGAGGTCGAGCAGGCCGTCCGGGGGGTGTCGCGGACCGACGCACTCCAGGCGACGGCGGACGAGGTCGAGCGTCGCGCCGCCGCACTGGAGACGCAGGCCTCCGAGGCCGCCCGGGCCGCCGCCGCGCTGGAGCAGTCCGCGCTGGACGCGCGCAACCGCGAGATCGCGCTGGAGGCGCGCGTGGCGGAGGCGGAGGCCGACCGCGCCGAACGCGAACGGGAGATCGAGCAGCTGCGCGCGGAGGCCGAGCGCGCGCGCGCCGACGCGGACACGACGGCGGTCCGGCTCTCCCAGCGCGCCGACGACGCGGAACGCCGCACCGAGGACTTCGCGCGCGTGCGGGCCGAGCTGGAGGGGCGCGTGAACGAGCTCGAGCGCCGCGAGGCCGAGGCGCAGACCGCCCACACGGATCTGGAGGAGCAGGTGCGCGAGGCTCGAGAGCGCGCGGCGGAGGCAAGGGCGTCCCACGGGCCGCTGGAGCGCCGGGCCCGTGAGGCGGCGGACGCGAAGGCGGAGCTCGAGGAGCGGGTCGCGACGCTCGACCGGCGCCTGGCCGAGGCCGACGAACGCGCCCGCGACGCGGAGCGCCGGCACGGCGAGCTCGGTGGCGAGGTCGAAACCGCGACGCTGGCGCACCGGGCGGCATTGGCCGACGCCCAGAAGCTCGACGAGCAGCGGGTCGAGCTCGAACGCGCCCGCGCCGACGCGGAGGCGCGCATCGGCGACCTCGAGGTTCAGCTGGAGCGCGATGTCGCGGCGCGCGCCGAGCTGGAGCAGAAGGCCGCGCGGCTTGAGCGCGAGCGAGACGAGGCGCGCGCCGCCGCGGACCGCGCCGTCGAGCTCGAGGCCGCGCTGCACCGCGAGCGCGAGGCCGGCGGGGGACCACCGTCCGAGCTGGAGTCACTGCGGGCCGAGGCCGAGCGCGCGCAAGCCGAGCGCGCCGAGGAGGCCGAGGCGCGCGCGACGGCCGAGCGCATCGCCCAGGAGGCCCTCGACGAGCGCGCCGCCAGAGGCCAGGACCTCTACGCCGCCCGGGAGGCCGCCGCCGCCGCGGAGTCGCGAGCCGATGAGCTCGCCGCGGAACTCGAGCGCGCACGCGCGGCCGCGCCGGCCGACCCGGCGTCGCCGCAGGAGCCGCAGCCGCCGGAGCCCGACCCCCAGGTCGAGGCTCGCCTGGCGGCGCTGGAACGCGAGCGCGACGAGGCGCTCAGTGAGGTCGCCGCGCTCGCGCAATCCCACCAGGACGCGCTCGCCCAGCTCGCCACGGAGGCGCAGGCGCGCGTCGACCTCGAGGCGCAGCTCGCGGCACTCGGCGTGGGGCCGGCGCCGACCGACTTGGAGCCGCGCCGGCGCGCCGGGGAGCCTCGTCCCAGCCGCGGCGCCGAGCGCGCGCGGGACCGCGCCGCCCGGCGCCGCGAGCGGCCGGCGCGGCGGCGCAGCTCGCCGCGGATCGTCATCGGCTGGATCGGCCTGGTCGTGGGCATCCTGCTGATCCTCGCGCTCGCGACCGGACTGCTGCAGATCGACGTGATCCCCTGATCAGGGGCCGGAGGGGCCCACTCTGGGCAGCGGCGTGCCGGTTGCGGTCGCCGAGCCGTTCGGCAGGTTCCGCTGCAGCGCGAGCGCGGTGAGCACCAGCCGAATGCGCGCGTTATGCGGGTCGAGCGCAAGGGCCCGGCTCAGCGCGGCCGTCGTGCCACGGGTGTCGCGCAGGCGCACCTCGAGCGCCACCAGGTCGGCCCAGGCCGCGGAGGAGCTCGGGTTGCGCCGGATCGCGCGCAACAGGGCGACCCGCGCGGCGAGCGGTCGCCCGCGCGCCTGGTCGATCGCGGCCAGCGCGAGCAGCGGCTGCTCGGAGACCGGGTCCAGGCGCGCCGCCAGCTCCGCGTCCTCGGCCGCCCGCCGGAGCGCCGAGGGGTTCTGACGGGCGTCGGCCACGGCGATCGCGTGCCTCGTCTTCGTGTCGGCCCAAGCCGGCAGGATGCCCGACAGCGCGACGGCGCACGCGGCCACTGCCACCAGCCCGAGTGCCACGGCGCGTCCGAGCGGGGCCATGCTCGGCCGCCCGCCGTCGGAGCGCGCCCGCCCCGCGAGCACGCCGAGGAACACGAAGGCGGGAATCGACGCGCCCGGGATGTCGAGGTCCCAGTCGTAGAGCCCGTGGACCAGCCAGGCGACGGACCCGGCGGCGAGCGCCGCGGCCAGGAGGCGCGACGGATCCCCCGCCGGGTCCGGGCGCGGCTCCGGACCGGCCCGCGGCGGCGCGGCGGGCAGCGCGCGTACGCGGCGGACCGCGGCGACGACGAGCGCGACGAGGCCTCCGAGGGCGAGCAGCGCACCCACGAGCCCGGTCTCCGCCAGCAGCTGCATGGGCACGCTGTGCGGCTGCAGGACGTTGAGGTCGTTGGTCCGGTACTCCTTGTGCAGGACGGGGAAGGACCCGGCACCCCAGCCCTGCAGCGGACGGTCCGACCACGCGCCGGCCGCCTCGCTCCACCACACCCAGCGGTTGCCGGAGTTCGTCGCGATCAGGTGGTTCGGCGCGAGCAGAGGGTCGAAGTGCGGCCGGCGGAACGAGTTCCATTGATGCGAGATGGTGCCTCCGAACCCGCGCTTGGACGCCGCCAGGGCGACGCCGCCGGCCAGCACGGCGAGCGCCAGCGCACCCGCGAGCGCCAGCCCGATCCTCCGCCGCTGGGACGGCGCCAGCCGCACGCGGCCCTCGACCGCGACGAGCGCCCGACCGGCCAGGACCAGGACGCCGAGGGAGGCGACGAGCACGACCGCGAGCAGCGCCCCGTCGGTCTCCCGCGCGCCCAGCGGCTGCACGACGCCGGTCAGCGAGTGCGTCGAGAAGGCGACGATCAGCGACGGCAGGGCGCCCAACAGACCGAGGGCCGTGACGCCGACGGTCCTCAGCGGGGCGGGAGCCAGCGCGGCGAACGCGATCAGCGCGACCACCAACGCGACCACCCCGCCGCGCGAATACGTCAGGCCGATGCCCACGAAGAGGAACGCGACGCACACCAGGCCCGCCAGCCGCGCCGCCTGCGAACGCACGCGGTCGATGGCCAGGGCGACCGCCACGGGAACCGCCAGCAGCTCCACCAGGGCCAGCGCGTTCCAGTAGTCCAGGGGAGCGCGGAGCCGGGGGATCAGCCTCGTGTGGTTGAGGTCGATCACTCCGGCGATGTGCAGTCCGGGGGCGAGCTTGCCGCCGACGGCATAGAGCGCCACGAGCATGGCGACGGCGAGGTAGCCGACGGCGACGTGGTCGGCCGCCCGCCGCCACCACGATCCCGCCGCGAGCGCGAGCAGCACCACGAGGGCGTAGGTGATCGCGCGGTTGAGCTCGAGCCAGGTGCGATCACCGGCGACGCTCCAGGCCAGGCTGAGGCCGCTCCAGACCGCGAACAGTCCCAGCAGGCCGAGGCCGATCCACGCCGCCCGCGAGGCGGACAGACCGAGCGCGCCGTGCCACAGCCAGATCGCGGCGACGATCACCAGCGCGCCCGCCACCGCGACCTGAATGCGAGCCTGGCCCTGGAGCGACGTCGAACCGTGCGCGAAGGCGGCGTACCCGGCCAGCACGACGAGAAAGCCCACCAGCGCGGCGCCCGGTCGGGCCGTCCAGGTGCGGGGCGCCACGGCCGCCGGCCCACCTGCCCGTCCGCCCCGCAATCGGGCGGCGGTCATCTTCGCTGTGGCGGCCATCCGAGGTGTGGCGACGCTAGCATCTCGACGACGATGAGGCGCGCGTCCATCCTCGCCCCGCTGGGCTCAATCGCTGCCTGTGCCGCCCTCGCGCTGACGGCCGCGCCCGCCGCCGCCTCCCCACTGGACGAGTACCAGCAGACGGGTCACATCTCGCCGTGCAAGTACAGCGCCGGCCAGCTGCAGGGGAGCGTCCCCAACGACGTCGCCCAGTACGCCCCGGAGTACCTCTCGCAGCTGCAGGCCGCCGCGCGCGATCGCGCGCGCGGGTGCGGCGCCGGCACCGCGGCGGGGACCGGCGGCGGGGGTGCATCCAAGGCCGCGGTCGGTGGGGTCGCGGCCGTCGTGGGCGGTGGCGGCGGCGGCAGCGGACGGGCCCCGGGGCCGCCGCATGCCGTGGCCGTCAAGCGCATCGGGCCCGCGCTCAGCCTGCCCCGCACCGTCTCGCCGGCCGCCACGGGAGTCGGCACGACCCCGGGGCCGGTGCTCGCGCTCGCGATCCTGGCGGCCCTGGCGTTGCTCGCCGCGGTCCTGGCACTGGCGACGCGCGCGCTCGGCTTTGGCGCCGGCTGGACGTCGCCGGGCCGCCACGCGCTCCGCGAGGCGGGCATGCGCATCGGCGCGGCGATCACCGGTGTCGCCGACTGGGCCCGCGCGCGAGGCGCGTCAGGCACCTGACCAACCCAGAGCTGGCGCGTGGCCACTCGCCACGCTCGGCCGCAAACACGGCTGTCGAGGCCGATTCCGTCCGGCTCATTGCGGATGATGCGCAGTTACCCCCTGAGCACCACCGCAAGGGTGTCGAAAGGCCGGACAGAGCGGCCATAATCGTAGAGAGGAGCCGATTGATGGACCAGCAGCAGACCCCCCAAACCACCTCGGTCAAGGACGCCGTCCCCGGCGAGGGTCTGCGCATCGCGCGGCGCTTCACCAAGCCCGGCCAGCATCCCTTCGACGCGATCGAGTGGGAGCGGCGCGACGCCCGCATCGGCCAGGGCGACAAGATCGCCTTCGAGCAGGCCGACGTCGAGTTCCCGGCCGGCTGGTCGCAGAACGCGACCAACATCGTCGCCCAGAAGTACTTCCGCGGCCAGGTCGGCACGCCGGAGCGCGAGAGCTCGGTCAAGCAGATGATCTCGCGAGTGGCCGGGACGATCGCCGGCTGGGGGCGCGAGCGCGGCTACTTCGCGACCGACGAGGACGGCGACGCCTTCGAGGCCGAGCTGACCCACATCCTGCTCCACCAGATGGCGGCGTTCAACTCGCCCGTCTGGTTCAACGTCGGCTTCGAGGAGAGCCCGCAGTGCTCGGCCTGCTTCATCCTGTCCGTGCAGGACACGATGGAGTCGATCCTCGAGTGGAACACCAAGGAGGGGATGATCTTCCGCGGCGGGTCGGGCTCGGGAATCAACCTCTCGAACATCCGCGGGTCGATGGAGCCGCTCGCCAAGGGCGGCACGGCCTCGGGCCCGGTGTCCTTCATGCGCGGCGCCGATGCCTGGGCCGGCACGATCAAGTCGGGCGGCAAGACCCGGCGCGCGGCCAAGATGGTCGTGCTCGACGTCGACCATCCCGACATCCGCGACTTCATCTGGTGCAAGGCGGACGAGGAGGACAAGGCCGCCGCGCTCCGCGACGCCGGCTTCGACATGGCGATCGACGGCAAGGGCTTCCACTCGATCCAGTACCAGAACGCCAACAACTCGGTGCGCGTCACCGACGAGTTCATGCGCGCGGTCGAGGAGGACGGCGACTGGCGCACCACCTCCCGCACGACGGGCGAGCCGATCGGCGACCCCATCCCCGCGCGCGAGCTCATGCGCGAGATCTCCGAGGCGGCCTGGCGCTGCGCCGACCCGGGCGTGCAGTACGACACCACGATCAACCGCTGGCACACGTGCCCGGAGACCGGTCGCATCAACGCTTCGAACCCGTGCAGCGAGTACATGCACGTCGACGACTCGGCCTGCAACCTCGCCTCGCTGAACCTCATGAAGTTCCGCCGCGAGGACGGCACGTTCGACGTCGAGTCCTTCGAGCACGCGGTGGACATCGTGTTCCTCGCCCAGGAGATCGTCGTCTCGCCGTCGAGCTATCCGACCCAGGGGATCGGCGACAACGCCCGCGCCATGCGCCAGCTCGGCCTCGGGTACGCCAACCTCGGCGCGTACCTGATGAGCAACGGCCTGCCCTACGACTCCGACGAGGGCCGGGGAGTGGCCGCCGCCATCACCGCGCTGATGACCGGCCGCGGGTATCGCGAGTCGGCGCGCACGGCCGCGGCGCAGGGCCCGTACGACGAGTACGAGCACAATCGCGAGCCGCACAACGCCGTCATGCGCATGCACCGCGACGCCGCGCACGCGATCCCCGACGCCGACTGCTCGGACATCGCGCTGCTCTCGGCGGCGCGGCGGGCGTGGGACGAGGCGGTCGACGCGGGCGAGCGGCACGGCTACCGCAACGCGCAGGCCACCGTGCTCGCCCCGACCGGAACGATCTCGTTCCTCATGGACTGCGACACGACCGGGATCGAGCCCGACTTCTCGCTGGTCAAGTTCAAGGAGCTGGTCGGCGGCGGCCAGATGACGATCGTCAACCAGACGGTCCCGCTCGCGCTGCGCACGCTGGGCTACAGCGACGAGCAGATCGAGCAGATGGAGCGGTACGTCAACGAGAAGGCGACGATCGTCGGCGCGCCTGCCCTGACCGACGAGCACCTGCCCGTGTTCGACGTGGCCGTCGGCGAGCGCGCGATCTCGCATATGGGCCACATCCGCATGATGGGCGCGGTCCAGCCCTTCATCTCCGGG
The DNA here is from genome assembly GCA_035997675.1 of Solirubrobacteraceae bacterium. Taxonomy (GTDB): domain Bacteria; phylum Actinomycetota; class Thermoleophilia; order Solirubrobacterales; family Solirubrobacteraceae; genus JALYZC01. The sequence continues at coordinate 19,479 of DASYIJ010000288.1, read as the reverse complement.
GCGATCTCCAAGACCGTCAACCTGCCGGAGAGCGCGAGCGTCGAGGACATCGCGGACGCCTACCTGCAGGCCTGGCATCTCGGGATCAAGGCGCTGGCGATCTACCGCGACGGCTCGAAGACCGCGCAGGCACTGCGCACCGACGCCCAGAAGGAGAAGAAGACGGAGGCGCCGGCGGCCACCGAGGAGGCCCGTCCGCAGCGGCGCCGCATGTCGCAGGAGCGCATGTCGATCACGCACAAGTTCTCGATCGCCGGCCACGAGGGCTACATCACGGCCGGCATGTACGAGGACGGCACGGTCGGGGAGATCTTCCTCACCGACATCGGCAAGGAGGGCTCGACGCTGCGCGGCATGATGAACGCGTTCGCGACGTCGATCTCGATCGCGCTCCAGTACGGCGTGCCGCTCGAGACGCTCGTGCGCAAGTTCTCCTACATGCGCTTCGACCCGGAGGGGATCACGAACAACCCCGAGATCCCGTTCGCGAAGTCGATGCCCGACTACATCATGCGCTGGCTGGCCTCGCGCTTCCTGGACACCGATACCCAGGAGGATCTCGGGATCCTCACTCCGGAAGTCCGCGCGCGCAAGATGGCCGAGGACAGCGCGATGGCCGGGCGAGCCGACACGGCCGGACCGGAGAACGGCGGCAACGGAGGCAACGGTCAGACCAAGCCCGCGGCCGCCGCGCTCACCGACACCCCGCCGGTGCAGCCGGCCAAGCTGTCGGGCTCGCTGGAGCTCGGCCCCGCCTGCTCGCAGTGCGGCGGCATGATGCAGCGCACCGGGTCGTGTTACACATGCTCGTCTTGCGGGAACAACACCGGGTGCGGTTGAGGCGCCTGAGAACACATAGATGTGGCTTGATCGGGCCGGCGTGGGAGCGCCGGCCCCGGTCTTTCTGCGGGGCCGTGGCAAGGGCGGATGCGAACATGGGCGTTCCCTGCCCGAGAGGACGGCCCGCATGTCCCCAGCCAGCTACGACTCGACCACGCTGCAGCACCATTTCGACCAGATTCGCGAGCGCTTCAACCGCATCGAGTCGCAGCTCAAGCTCGTATCCGAGACGGTGGGCGTGCCCTACGCCGATCCGGCGGCGACGGTGCCGCCGGAGGTCGTCGAACTCGCCCGCGCCGGCAACACGCTCGAGGCCATCAAGCAGTACCGGGCCCTGACCGGGGCGGGTCTCGACGAAGCGCGGGACGTCGTCGCCGCGCTGTGAGGGCGCCGGGGCGCTAGCCGCCGGCGAGACGGGCGCTCACGTCGATCTCCTCGACGCCGGCGAGCGCACGCGAGACGACGCAACCGGCCTTGGCCTCCTCGGCGTGTTCGCGGAAGTGCTCCTCGTCGATGTCGGCGACGTCGGCCTCGACGTCGAGCTCGATCTGCTGGATGGTCGGCTGCCCGTCGACGTTGCGCAGGTGCACGCGGGCGCGAGTGCGCACGGACCGCGGGGCGTGCTCGTGCTGGGCCAGGATGTTCGCCAGCGCCATGGAGAAGCAGGCGGCGTGCGCCGCGGCCAGCAGCTCCTCGGGGTTGGTCCCGGCGCCCTCCTCGAACCGGGAGGCGAACGAGTAGTCGCCTCGCCACGCGTCCTCTCCGACGGTCAGTTGGCCGGAGCCGCTCCCCAGATCGCCCTGCCACTCCGCACTCCCGTTTCGCGTCGCCATGTCTGCCTCCGTTCGAGCCGGTTTCCGTCATCGAGTCTGGCAGCCGTGGCCAGTAGCGCGCGGCCACGCCAGGAGCCTCGACGCTCGGTCGAAACGTCCGTCGGATTCTTCGACCCACGGTCGGTTCCGCGACACCGAAACTCGGTCCATCATGGCCGCCGACCGCCAGTGCGAGCCATGGGAGGCGCGTGCCGTGAGATCGAGAGCAGGGATCGCTGTTGCCGCCATCGCCGTGCTGGCGTCCGGGTCCGCGTCCGTGGCGGCCACCGCGCCGCGGGTCGTCTCGCTCAGGCCGGACCGGCCCGCGTTCTGGACCGGCCCGACCGTGTCCAGCGGGAAGGTGCAGGACAAGAGCCTGTGCGGAGTCACGGGGCCGTGCTTCTCCTATCTCCTACGACTGCGCGGGGTCGGGGCGCGCTTGCGCGTGGCCATCGACACGCCCTCGCGCGAGGACACGTTCGCGTTCGACGTGATCGACCCGTACGGCAAGGTGGTCGCCTCGGCCTCGAACTCCAACCAGTTCAACGCCGAGGCGTTCGTGGCGAAGCCGACACCCGGCCTGTGGCGGGTCGAGGTGCGCCCGCAGGACGTCACCGACGCGTCGTTCCGCATGCGCGCGAAGCTCGAGAAGAAGATCCCGGCGACGGCGACCGGCCACGTCGCGCTGCTGCCCGACCTGCGAGCGGTGCCGCCCATGGAGTTCACGTTCATCGCGCCGCTCAACCCGCTCAACGGGCTCTACCCGCCCGACACGGTGAACCCGCCGATGGACGTGGCCGGGGTCCACCCCCTGACCTGCACGGTCGACGAGACGGCACCGGCCACGGTCGGCGGCGGGGCTTCGACCAAGTGCCTGCGGTTCACCTCCGGGCCGATCGACGTCGGCGTGGGACCGTTCGAGATGCACTTCAGGTACGCCGCGGACGTCGTCGGCGGCGTGATGCTGCCGATCGGCCACGGGCCGATCTCGCAGACGATCCACTACGGCGACGGCTCGACGTCGACGAGGCCCGCGGGCACCTACTCGTACCACTTCACCCACGCGCACTTCCACGACGACAACATCCTCTACTACGAGTTGTTCAAGGTCTCCGGCCGAAGTCTGGTCAAGGCGGGCGAGGGGACGAAGTCCGGCTTCTGCCCCGCCAATCAGCTGTTCGGCGAATGGCGCCGGTTCGTCCAGGCGCCACCCGACGGCTTCATCGGCAGCGGCGACACGGGCACCGGCAACTGCCAGAACCCGGTCGACGGCGTGCTCGGGCTCTCGCCGGGCTGGGGCGACGTGTACCGCTGGCAGCGCCCCGGCCAGTACGTCGAGTTCGGGAGCAACGGAGACGGGCGCTACGTCGTGCGGTCCACGGTCGACCACCTCAACCACGTCCTCGAGTCCAACGACTCGAACAACAGCGCGTACGCGCTGATCAACGTCGTCGGCGATCACGTGCAGCTGCTCGAGCGCGGCTGGGGCACGGGCCCGTTCGATCCGCGCAAGGTGGTCTTCCGCGGCGCCGGGCCGGCCTCGCAGGACTGAGGCGGCGCGTCCGGTCGCACAGGGTTAGGACTCGCCACGGAAGGGGAACAACCCGGGGAGCGGGTGCGCGCCGAGACAAGGAGTTGCGGTTTCCCGGGGCCGGTGACCTTCGTGGCACCGGCCCCGGTCGTTTTCTGGCGGTAGCCTGAGCCCACTGACGTCATGCCCCGCTACGACGACGACGAGGACTGGGTGGGCACACCGCCCGAGGGCCACTACACCCGGGATCGGGCAAAACCCGAATTCTGGTGGCGCCAGCGCCCTGTGAGCCTGACCGCCGCCGGGATCGGGATCGTCATCATCGTGCTGGTCGTCATCGCGCTGCTGCGCTGACGGCGGCGGCTCGCGCGCCCAAAGAAAATGGCGCGAACCGAGCCGCTGTGAGGGCCTTGCCGGCGTCGCCCGTGAGGGCGCCGTCCGGCCGGGCGGCAGGGCCTTTCACCTCGATGGCCTCGCTCTTGGCGGGGTTCGGTCCGCGCCGCGGAAGAACGTAGCCGCGGCGCGGCTCGGAACGCAAGCCGCCGCATGCGACGAGCCCGGTCTTTGGGCGGAAACGCTTCCGGCGGCCTAGGAGACGGCCTCGCCGCGGGGGTCGGGCAGCGGCGTCAGCCGCGCCTCGATCTCGTCGCGGCGGTCCTCCAGGAACGGCGGCAGGATGATCTTCGAGCCGAGCTCCTCGACGGGGCCGTCGACGGTGAAGCCGGGGCCGTCATCGGCGATCTCGAACAGCACACCGCTGGGCTCGCGGAAGTAGATCGAATGGAAGTAGAAGCGGTCGATGATCGGAGTGGAGCGCACGCCGGCCTCGCCGAGGTGCTCGAGCCACCTCGGATGCTCCGCGACCGTGGTGCCCCAGGCCACGTGGTGGACGGTGCCGGCGCTCTGGTGTCCCGGCTCGGCCGGCGGCTCGTCGTAGGAGATCGTTGCCCCGCGACGCTCGCCGCGAAGCTCCCAGGCGGAGTCGCCGCTCGCCTCGGCCCCGAGCACGCCCTCGAGCAGGCGCCCGGACTGCGCGGGGTCCTTTGCGTACGCCCGCACGCCGTCGAAGCCCTGGAGCGCGAACTCCTGCGGGACCTCGGGGTGCTCGGCCGCGAGCGGCTCGTCCGCGTCCGAGACCACGAGCTCGTGCCCCAGACCCTCGAAGTCGTCGAAGCGCAGCCGGTCACCGTCGCGCTGGATCGCGATGCCCTCGTCCTCCAGCCGCTTCGTCCAGAAGTCCAGCGCCTCGGGAGAGCCGACCCGGGAGATGATGCGATGGACCATGCCGGCGCCGGCCCGGCCGGGGACCGCGCCCGGATATTCGAAGAAGGTCAGCTCGGAGCCGGGCTTGCCGCTCTCGCTCGCGTAGAAGAGGTGGTAGACGCTCGGGTCGTCCTGGTTGACCGTCTTGGCCACGAGCCGCAGCCCGAGCACGCGCGTGTAGAAGTCGACGTTTCGCGGGGCGTCGCCGGTGATCGCCGTGACGTGGTGGATGCCTTCCAATCGCATGCGGCGTGCCTCCTTCGGACGGGGGTTCGAGGGTAGCGCCTACGTCGCCGGCTGCGCCAGGACGCGGTGCTCGACCTCGTCCCCGTGGGCGATCAGCACGTCGGCCGTCATCTCCGGAGGGAACAGGCCGTGGGAGACCACGCCGGGCCAGGCGTCGAAATGGGCGGAGAGCGCCGCCGGGTCCTCGACCGGGCCGCGGTAGTCGGCGATCACGCCGCCGTCGGGGCTGCGCGCCGTGTCGCGCACCTCCGTGCCGCCGAGCTCGGCGAGCGTCGCGTCGAGGCCGAACGCCAGGAGCTCGAGGGGAATGGGGGGCTGCAGCACCTCGACCGCCTTGTTCGCGGACACGATCACCACGAAGCGATCCGCGGCCGCGGCCACGATCTTCTCCCGGGTGTGGGCGCCGCCGCCGCCCTTGACGAGCCAGCCGTCGGGCGAGACCTGGTCGGCGCCGTCGATCGCGATGTCGAGGCGAGCCACGCCTTCGAAGGGCCGCACGTCGATCCCCAGCTCCCGCGCCGCGGCCTCGGTCCGCGGCGACGTGGCCACGCACCGCAGGTTCAGCCTCCGCTCGGCCAGGGCGGGGAGCAGATAGGCCACGGTCGACCCGGTGCCAAGGCCCACGACAGATCCGTCGGGAACCAGTGCCGCCGCCGCCTCGGCCGCCACGCGCTTCTCGTGTTCGACATCGGCCACGGCGACGCAGCGTACCCGGGGGATCGCCACTCGGAAATCTCGCACCGCAGATTCACATGCAGCACTGAGACACGCTTTAGCTGCGACGGCCATGCTGGGCGAGTCCAATGCACTCGCTCCTGGCCTTCACCATCTTCGGCCTCGGCGCCGGCTGGGCGATCCTCGTTGCGGCGCTGCTTGTGCTCTACGTGTGGTTCTGCGTGTACTGGTGGCGCGGGGGGCGGCCGGTCGCGGGGCGGCCGCCGCCGGAACCCGACGACGGCCGCGACCGCCCACGCCGGCGAGCGGTCTGACGGAACTCGTCAGGCCGCTTCGCGCAGCGCGTCCAGCTCGGGCCGGCCGGCCAGACGCTGTAGCGCCTGGGCCTCCAGCTGCTGCGTCCGCTGACGCGAGATCCCGAGCCGCTTGCCGGCCTCGGCCAGCGACTGCGGAGCCTCGTCGCCCGTTCCGAAGCGCAGCTCGATGACGTTGCGCTCGCGCTCGGGCAGCGTGGCCAGGGCCCGCTCGACCGCCTCGCGGCGGGCGGCGTCCTCAGCCGTGTCCTCGGGGCTGCCCTCCTCGGCCGGGATCAGAGCGCCCAGCGACGTGTCACCGTCGCCGACGGTCTGGTCCAGCGAGGTGACCGAACGGCTCGCCGACTTGACCTCGATGACCTGCTCGAGCGTCAGCTCGGCCGCCTCGGCGATCTCCTCCTCGGCGGGCTCGCGGCCCAGCCGGGTGGTCAGCTCGCGCTCGATGCGCGCGACCTTGCGCGCCCGCTGGCCGACGTGGACCGGCAGGCGAATCGTGCGGCCGCTGTTCTCGAGCCCGCGCTGCATCGCCTGGCGAATCCAGAGCGTGGCGTAGGTCGAGAAGCGGTAGCCACGACGCCAGTCGAACTTCTCGACGGCGCGGATCAGGCCGAGCATGCCCTCCTGGACCAGGTCCGGGAACGGCAGTCCCTGGCCCTGGTAACGCCGGGCGTTGGACACGACCAGCCGCAGGTTGGAGTTGATCATGCGCTCCTTCGCATCGAGCTCACCGCGCTCGAAGCGCTGCGAAAGCTCGATCTCCTCGTCGGCCGTGAGCAGCGGCCAACGCCGCGACTCGGTGAGCAGCTGGGAAACGGAGTCCTGGCTGATCTCGGTCGCCTGGTCAACGGCGGCGCCGGAATGCAGCTCGACCCGCTCCGGGCGCAGCTCTTCGTCGCGCTCCTGGGCGTCCTCGGGATCGAGGGTCAGATTGTTGTTTTCCATCCTGTTCATGGTGCCTCTATTCCTGAAATGAAATCCTACTGTTACTATCGGGATTGTACGGCGTTTTAGTTGCCCTGTCAACTAATGCGGACCGCTGCCAGCGGGCCAAAAGGGTGTCGTACCCGCCGCCGGGAAACTGACCCCGCGGGCCCTCCAGGGTTACCCGCCGGCGCTCAGGAGAGCGGAGCCGTCGCGCCGAGCCGGTCGTAGCGCCGCACGGCCCGCAGCGCGACCGCCAGCCGCCGGACACCCTCGTCGAGCTCCTCGGGTTCCAATAGGCCGAAGGAGAGGCGCAACGAGGTCTGCGCGCCGGGCTCGACCATCGTCGCGCCGCCGGGCATGAAGGTCACCCCGTGGCGCAGCGCCTCGTTGTAGAGCGCGCGCTCGGGCACCGGGCGGTCGAGGGTGACCCACACGTGATGGCCTCCCGCGGGTCTCGTCGCCCGGAACTCGCCGGCGAGATGCCGCTCGAGGGCGTCCATGAGCGCATCGCGGCGCTCGCGGTAGTACGGCAGGGAGCGCTCGAGCTGGCGGTCGTGATGGCCCGCCGAGAGGTAGCGCGCGGCGATGTGCTGGTCCAGCGCGCTGGTGTGGATGTCGGTGTCCATCTTCAACGTGGCCAGACGGGAGAGAACCGGGCCCCGGGCGGCGATCCAGCCGATCCGCAGGCCGCCGCCGACGGTCTTCGAGAGCGAATCGACGTAGATCACGTGCGCTGGGGCCTCGGCGCGCAGGCGCGGCGGCTCCGTGCCCTCGTAGCGCAACGTCGCGTACACGCCGTCCTCCAGCACGAAGAACGACCGCTCCCGGGCGAGCTCGAGCAGCCGCTCTCGGCGGCGGGCCACAAGGTCCCGCCCCGTCGGGTTGTGGCACGCGGGCTGGAGGGCACAGAGCTTCACCTCGTGACGCGCGAGCACCCGCTCGAACGCGTCGACGTCGAAGCCGTCCTCGTCGAGCGGGATGCCGATGATGCGCGCGCCCGTGTTCTCGAGCGACGTGAGGATGCCGGCAAAGCTCGGCGACTCGACCACGGCGACGTCGCCCGGACCGAGCACCGATCGCGCCACGAGGTCGAGGCCCTGGCGGGCGCCCGAGGTGACGATGATCTCGTCGGCGGAGCTAGCGAACCCGGCCGTCGCCCCGCGGCGCGCCAGCTCCGTGCGCAGCTCCGGCAGCCCCTCGGCGTTGAGGTAGCTCAGCGCGCGGCCGCCCGCGTCGGCGAACACCTCCTCGGCGATCCCGCGCAGCTCGCGCACGGGATAGAGCTTCGGGGTGGGCCAGCCCACCGCGAGCGAGATGATGTCCTCCTGCTCCGCCTGCCGGAAGGACTCGGGTATGACCTCGGCGGCGTAGGACAGTCGCCGCTCGGGAAGCACGTAGGACTGCCACTCGCCGTCGCCCGTCTCGGCCGCCGCGGCGGCGCGCGCCGAGACGAACGTGCCGCGGCCGACGCTGGCGGTCACGTAGCCCAGCTCGGCCAGGCGCCGGTAGACGCGCGCCGCCGTCAGGTGGTTGACCTCGGCGGCGGCCGCCAGCTCGCGCGTCGGCGGGAGCTGGTCACCGGGCTCCAGGCGTCCGCCCTCGATCGCCTCGACGAAGAAGTCCGCGAGCTGTCGCGTGACGCCGCCGTGCTCGGAGCGGTCGAGCCCGGCGAGAGCAGACAAATCAAGTTTGTATGACATTGACAGGGTCCTTGTGACCGATAGTGTCTCCGAAGGCGACGGTGATTGTCGCACAAAGGGTCACGAAGAGGCAAATGGTATGAGATTGTTTCGCAACAGACGTCACACGCTCAATGCGCTCGCGGCCCCGGACCAGGTCACCATGCGGCGCGCGTATCCCGACGACGCGGCCGCGCTGGCGCGGCTCGCGGCGCTCGATTGCAGCCGGGTTCCCACCGGGGACGTGCTCGTCGCCGAGGTCGACGGCGAGCTGTGGGCGGCGGTGGCCGTCGGCTCGGACGGCGCCATCGCCGATCCGTTCCGGGCTTCGGCCGGGATCATGCGCCTCCTGCGGATGCGCGCCGCCCAGCTCGACCTCGCGACGCCCGCGGTCGATCGCGAGCCCCGCCGAACGCGGTCGCTGGCCCCCCGCCGCCAGCCGACGGGCTGACTCCTTCGCTTCTCCCCCCAACGCACACGACGGGCCCGGCATCGCGCCGGGCCCGTCGTGGTACTTCATGCCGTTTGCGTCAGGCCGGGGTGGCGGAGGCCCCGTGGCCGGCCGAGCGCTTCTCGAGCGCGCGGCGGGCGAGCGGCCCAAGGGCGCCGAGGATGCCGACGCCGAGGGCGCCGATGGCCCAGTCCGTCCCGGAGACACCGAGGCCGAGCGCGTGGTCGAGTGACCAGTCCCCGGCGCCCACGCCGGCGAGCGCGAACACGACCGCGATGTACACGAGGTTGAGCTCGAAGCCCCCATCGGAGACCCAGATGCCCTTGCTCAGGTGAACCGTGGCGATCGCGACGACCATGACCGCCGTGACCAGCGCCGCCGCGACGGGCGTCAGCAGGCCCAGCACCAGCAGGATTCCGGCGGCGAACTCCGCGGCGCCCGCCGCGAACGCGTTCAGCTTGCCCGGGCGCATGCCCATGGCGTCGAAGAACTGCCCGGTGCCGTTCAGTCCGTGGCCGCCCGCCACGCCGAAGAGCTTCTGCGCGCCGTGCCCGACGAACAGCAGGCCGACGATGATTCGGACGACAAGAAGTCCAATGTTCATGTCTCCACCTCCCGGAGGAGAAGCGTTTCGTGAGAAAGATGCGTGCGCATGCATTCTAACCAAGAACGCTTGCGCAGGCAACCAACCACCCCTGTATGACCGGGCTTACCCCGACGGAGGTCGTCGTACTCGGCGCTCTAGCGCGCTGCTAGCCGCACTTCTTCTTCGTCTGGCTGACGAAGCCGTTCACGGCGTCGACCACCGATGTGATGTCGAGGGCGAGCGTGGCGATCTGCGTGGCGGAGGGCGAGCTCGGGAGCTGCTGGACCGCGGTCTTGAGCGTCGCGACCGACGATTCGATCCGGCCCGTCTCGGTGGGGAAGTCCTTCTTGGCGGCGGTGACCGCGGCACTCGCCGTGCTCTCCACCTTGGAGAGGGCGGCGGGCACGGAGGACAGGCCGTTCGACAGGTTGATCTCGCTGAGGTCCTTGACGGCGAGCTCGAGCTGGTCGGCCTTGGAGCAGTACGACGGCTTGCTGCCATCGCAGCCGGCGACCAAGAGCGCCGAGAGCGTCAGGGCGCACAGCAACGCGGTGAAGAGTCGACGGCTGGTCATCGCTGGCCGGCCGACCCTCTCACAAAAGCGCCGAGAATGGGACAAATGCGGCGCACGCTCACCCGGCGTGAGCGGGCGTGGAGCCGTGGGCGAGAGCGCGCCCGACGGGCAAATCGCCGCCGCCGCGTCGTGCGAGCGCTGGACTTCGCGGCTCTCGGGCTCTCGCTGCTCGTGGTGACGGTGCTGGTCGCCGCGGTGCTCGCGCCAACCGCGTCCTGATCTCCTCCTTCGCCGCGGGTCGCTTGCGCAGTTCGGTAGCGTCGGTCCATGGCCACCGCCCGGGAGAAGCGGATCACCCTGGTGGCCGCCATTCTCGGGACAGGCATCGTGTTCCTGGACTCGACGGTGGTCAACATCGCGCTGCCCGCGCTGCGCGACGATCTCGGGGGTGGCCTGGCCGGCCAGCAGTGGGTCGTCGAGGCATATCTGCTGACGCTGTCCGCGCTGCTGCTGATCGGCGGATCGCTCGGCGACATCTTCGGCCAGCGGCGGGTGTTCTTCATCGGGGTCGTCGGCTTCGGGATCGCGTCGGTGATGTGCGCCGTGTCGCCGACGATCGAGATCCTGTGCGTCTTCCGGGGGATCCAGGGCGTGTTCGCCGCGCTGTTGACGCCGAGCACGCTGGCGATCATCACCCACGTGTTCCCCGAGGACGAACGCGGCCGTGCGATCGGCACGTGGACCGCGTTCGGCGCCATCGCCGGCGTCCTCGGCCCGCTCGTGGGCGGCGTGTTGATCGAGGCCCTCTCGTGGCGCCTGATCTTCGCCGTCAACATCCCCGTCTGCCTCGTCACCCTGTGGCTCATCGCCCGCGGCGTGCCCGCCTCGGCGGACATGCCGCAGCCCGCGCGGATCGACTGGCTCGGCGCCGCGCTCGGCGCGGTCGCCCTGGCCGGTCCCGTGTTCGGCCTGACCGAGCAGCCCGTGCGCGGGTGGGACAGCGTCGTCGTCGGCTCGATCGCGGTCGGGGTGGTCGCGGGCGTGCTCTTCATCCTGCAGGAGCGGCGCTCGCCCGCGCCGATGATGCCGCTCGAGCTCTTCTCGCACCGCAACTTCACGATCGGCAACCTGGCCACGCTGACGACCTACATGGGCCTCGGCGCGATGACGTTCCTGCTGCCGCTGTTCCTCCAGCAGGTGTCCGGCTACACACCGGTCCAGGCCGGCCTCGCGCTGCTCCCGATCACGGCGGCGATGTTCTTCCTGTCGCGCCGCTTCGGCGGCCTCGCGGACCGCATCGGCCCGCGCGTGCTGATGGGGTTCGGCCCGCTTGTCGCCGCCGGGGGTGTGCTGCTGCTCCTGCTGGTGAACTCGCGCGCGGACTACGTCACCGAGGTGCTGCCGGGACTCCTGGTCTTCGGCCTGGGCCTGTCGATGACCGTGGCCCCGCTGACCTCGACCGTGCTCGGCGCCGTCGACCGGCACCGCGCCGGCGTGGCCTCCGGTGTCAACAACGCCCTGGCGCGGGTGGCGGGACTGTTGGCCGTCGCGGTCATCGGCGCGGTCGCCTCCGCGAGCTTCACGTCGCGGCTCGATGAGCGCCTGCCCCAGCGCGCGCTGCCTGCGCCCGCCCGAGCGGCGGTGGCCGAGGCCAAGAAGCGACCGCTCGGGGGCGCCAGCGTGAGCGGCGTGGCGCCCGGCGAGCGTCGCGTCCTCGTGCGGGCGTTCACCGACGCCTCCGAGCAGGCGTTCCGGGTCGGCATCCTGGTGTCCGCCTTCCTCACCGGCCTCGGTGGCGCGATCTCGCTGGCCGGGATTCGCAACCCCCGACGGTCGGTCCCGTGCGCGGATTGCCCCGGAGGCGCATTCGTCGGCGCCAGCCAGGACCTCGCACGCGTCAGCCGGTCGGGAGCTCCGCCGGAACCAGCTCGAGCGTGACCGTGCGCCCGCCCCGCAGCAGGGTGATCGCGACGGTGGCGCCGATGCGGTCGGCCACCATCAGGCGCTGAAGGTCGGCAACGCCGGTGACGGCGCTGCCGTCGACCTCGACGATCAGGTCCTCGGCGCGCAGGCCGGCCCGCTGAGCCGGGCTGTCCTCGACGATCTCGACGATCTCGACGCCGGTGCGCGCGCCGAAGCGCCGCCGACCACCGGGCGGAAGCGGCCGCGGCCCCCCGGCGATGCCGAGGTAGGCACGCCGGACCCGCCCGGTCGACATGAGCTGGCCGATCACGTGCCGCGTGGCGTCGTTGATCGGCACCGCGAGGCCGAGCCCGATGCCGGCGACGGCCGTGTTGACGCCCACGACCCGGCCCGCGCTGTCGGCCAGCGCGCCGCCCGAGTTGCCCGGGTTGAGCGCGGCGTCCGTCTGAATCACGTTGTCGATCACGCGCACGGCGCGACCCGCGCGTGCCGGCAGCGAACGCCCGAGACCGGAGACCACCCCGGCCGTCACCGAGCCGGCGAAGCCGTTGGGGTTCCCGATCGCGACCACCAGCTGGCCGGGACGCAGCGACTCCGCGTCTCCGAGGGTCGCCGAGACGAGATCCGATGCGTCGGCGCGCAATACCGCCAGGTCGGACAGCGGATCGGTGCCGACGATGTCGAAGCTGAACTCGCGCCCGTCCACGAACGTGGCGTGGCCCCGGCGGGGGGAGCGCCCGCTGACGACGTGCGCCGATGTGTGGAGGAAGCCGTCGGGCGTCAGTACGACCCCGCTCCCGGCGCCCGCCGGAACCTGTCCGCCGCCGCGCCCGCGCCGGGTGACACGCAGGTTGGCGACGGACGGCGACAGCGCCTCGGCCACGCCGACGACGGAGCGCGAGTAGGCGTCGAGCGCCGCGGCGTCGGCCTCGGCCTCGACGGGCCGGGAGCGCTCGAAGGGGATCTCGGTCGCTGCCGTCATGATCAGACCTCCGCGGTCTCGCCGTCGAAGGCGACGGTCAGCTCGGTCTCCTCCGTACCTCGCACGACCGTCAGCGCAAGCGTGGCTCCGGCCGCGTCGAGCGCGGCGTAGAGCGTGTCCACGCCGTCGACGGGTCCACCGGCGGCCGCCACGATCAGATCGCCGCGCTCGAGACCGGCGCGATCGGCCGGGGATCCGTCCTCGACCGCGCGGACGAGCACGCCGTCACGCTCAGGGAGGCCGACGGCGCTGCGCAAGCGCCGGGCCACGCGGGGCGGTGCGACCGCGACGCCGAGGCGCGGGGACGACGTCTCCTCCCCCCGCGCGAGCGCGTCGATGCGGTCCCGCAGCGCCACGGCCGGGAGGGCGAGGATGAGCCCGCCGGGCAGACGGACCGTGTTGAGCCCCAGCAACGCGCCGTCGAGGTCGACGAGCGGGCCGCCGCCCGAGCCGCGGGGCAGCGGAGCGGTGTGCTCGATGGCGCCGGCGATACGGCGGCCGCGCCGGCCCCGGAAGCTGCGGGGGGCGGCCGAGACGAAGCCGGGGGTGACGCGGAGGCCGCGCCCGCCGGGGTTCGCGAGCGCGAGCACCGGGGTGCCGATCCCAGGCTCGCCGGCCTCGGCCCAGGTGACCGGGGACACGTCCCCGGTATCGACCTCGAGCACGGCGAGGTCGAGGTCGCGATCGGCGGCGAGGATGCCCGCCGCTTCGCGGCGGTCGTCGCCGAACACGACGGTGGGCTCGTCCCGGCGGAGGTTGTGGGCGTTGGTCAGGACGCGGCCCTCGCCGACGACGACGCCGCTGCCGTGCCCCCAGCCGCGGCCGAGCCCGACCACTGCCGGCCCCACCCCTTCGGCGGCGGCGCGGATGGCCTCGGAGAAGTCTTGTACGGATGCCATGGTCTGGTTCCTTCCTAGTTACTAGCTGATTGCAAGTGACTACCTTACAGCATCGCCCCCGGCTACCATCGACGCCATGGCCGAACCGACCGAGGACGCCGCAGCGGCGGCGCCCGGCCCCCTCGAGGAGGCGCTCGCGAGCGTCGGCGACCGCTGGACGTTGCTCGTCGTCGCCGCGCTCCTCGACGGCCCACGCCGCTTCGGCGACCTGCAGCGGGCACTGCCGGACATCGCTCCCAACGTCCTCAGCGCCCGCCTCCGCCACCTCGACGAGCAGGGGCTCGTCGTCACGCAGCTCTACTCGAAGCGGCCGCCGCGCTACGTGTACGAGCTGTCCAGCGCCGGGGCCGACCTCGCCGGCCCGCTGCGCCTGCTCGCCGACTGGGGCGCCCGCCATCGCGATGCCGATCCGCCCCGTCACGAGGCGTGCGGGACGCCGCTGGAAGCGCGCTGGTACTGCCCGACCTGCGAGCGCCCGGTCGACGACGACCAGGCTGCCGCGGACGAAGTCCACTACGCGTAGGGCGCAGCGGATACGGTCAGCGGGTCCAACCCGGAGGAGGATCAATGGTCAAACGGGCCGCCGCCGTCGCCAGCCTGGCCGCCGCACTGCCGCTCGCCCTCGCCGCCCCAGCCGCGGCGGCACCCCGGCCGTTCGGCCTCACCTGCACCGCGCAGCACGGCGTGCGCTTCTGCCCCAACGGCGGTCTCAGCCAGCGCGTGGCGACGTTCGACGGCGTGCCCCTCGACGTCGACGTCACGCTGCCGGCGCGTGGCAACGGGCCCTTTCCCACCCTCGTGATGCTTCACGGGTTCGGCGGGGAGAAGAACGACTTCGAGGCCATCAACGACACCGGGACTCAGTTGCCCAACCATCCGCAGGCGCAGCTTTATCACTGGAACAACACCTTCTACGCCCACCGCGGCTACCTGGTGCTCAACTACAGCGCGCGCGGCTTCGGCAACTCGTGCGGCCACCCGGCGTCGCGCACGCCGGGCAGCTGCGACCGGGGCTGGACGCGCGTGTTCGACCAGCGATTCGAGGTCCGCGACACGCAGGTGCTGCTGGGCCGGCTCGTCGACGCCGGCCTGGCCAAGCCCGGCGCACTCGGCGTGACGGGCATCTCGTCCGGCGGGATCCAGAGCCTCGAGCTCGCCTTCCTGCGCAACCAGATCCGCACCCCGAGCGGCGGCTTCGCGCCCTGGCGCAGCCCGCGGGGACGCGCGCTGAGCATGACCTCGGCCTTCCCCCGCTGGATGGGCTCGGACCTGACGGATGCGCTTCTGCCCAACGGGCGCCAACTGGACTTCCGGGTTCCGGCTCCCAGCAGCCTGTCGCCAATCGGCGTGGAGAACAAGAGCTTCGTCACGGGGCTCTCGGCGCTGGGGCAGGCCAACGGCTACGTCGCTCCGAAGGGAGCGGACGCCGGCGCCGACCTGATCGGTTGGCAGGAGATCGTCGGGAAGGGAGAGCCCTACGGCGCGGCGGTGCGGGCGATCGGCAACCAGCTGATCGACTTCCACGGCGTGTCGCGGATGCTCGCGCGCAATCCCACGCCGCTGCTCATGCAGGACGGCTGGACGGACGACCTGTTCTCACCCGGCCAGGCGCTGCGGGTCTACAACGCACTGCGCAGCCGACGTCCGGGCGCGGCGGCGAACGTCGCGCTGCAGTTCGGCGACCTCGGTCACGCCCGCGGGTCCGCGTCCAACGCCAGGCTCAATCAGCAGGTCTACTTCAACGACCAGGCGTTCCGCTTCTTCGAGCGCTGGCTGCGCGGCCGCGGCTCCGGGCTCGCGCCCGGGAGCGTCGCGACCTTCACGCAGACCTGTCCGGTCACCCGCAACGCGGGCGGCCCCTTCACGGCATCGAGCTGGACCGCGATTCACCCGGGCGCCGTGCGCTTCGGCGGCAGCGGGGCGCGGACCGTCACCTCCACCGGGGGCAATCCGGCCACGGCCGTCGGCTTCAACCCGAACTTCGGCACGAGCAACAGCTGCACTGCCGTGCCGCGCGAGAACGCGGCCGGCACCGCGGTCTACCAGCGCGCGACCACGCGCGCGTACACGGTCATCGGGCGACCGATCGTGCGCGCGCGGATTCGCACGACGGGTCCGTTCGGGCAGCTGCAGGCGCGTCTCTGGAACGTCGCGCCCAACGGGATGCAGACGCTGGTCGGCCGCGGCGCGTATCGCCTCACGCCGAACCAGACCGGGACGCTGCTCTTCCAGCTGCGTGGGACCGGCTGGCGCTTCGAGCGGGGGCACACGGCCAAGCTCGAGCTGCTCGGCAACGACGACCCCTACGAGCGCGCGAGCAACGGCACGTTCTCGGTGGTCGTGTCCGGCCTGACCGTCGAGCTGCCGGCGCGCGAGCGCCCGGGAACGGTCCCCGGGGTGTTCCGACCGCTGCTCGCACCGCCGCTCGCGCCGTTCGCGACGCGGCGGAGCGGGACGACCGTCGGCCGCGGATAGCGCGCCGGAGGGCGCTATCCGCGGCGCGAGGCCTCAGACCAGCGGCTTGAACGCGTTCGCGATCACGCTGTAGCCGGTCGTGTTCGCGTGGATGTTCGGCCCGACCGGCTTCGGCACGCACATCCAGGTGTACTTGCAGATCCGCTCGACGTTGCGCGGCACCTGCTGGGGCTGGTTGTTCGTGAGCGGGCCGGCGTAGCTCACCGGCGTCGTGTCCGCGGTGCGGAAGGCCGTGAACAAGTCGGCCACCTTGGTGACTCCGTTCTTCTTGTGCGCGTCCGAGATCTCCTTGTCGACCTGCCGGGCCAGCGCGACCGATGTCTGCGCGAGGCCGTGCGTGCTCGGGTTGGGGTCGAAGTGCAGGTACAGGAACGGGTCGTAGAGCGTCATGCCGACGATCGTCACGCCGCGGCCGGCCGCCGCCCGCAGGCGCTTGGAGATCTTCGGGATGTTCTTCTTGATGCTGGCGATGCCGGCGTTGAGGCAGGCGAAGTCCACCTTCCCACCCGTGGCACAGCTGTCGACGTCGTTGGCTCCGATGTCCACCGTCACGAACGCCACCTGACCGCGGTGCGTGCGCAGGAACTTCTCCGCGGCCCCGATCTGCGAGCCCTTGCGGTGCGTGCTGTAGCCGAGCCGGTGATCACCCGAGTACTGGCAGCGGGTCTTGGGACCCGTGCCCAACATGCTCGCCGTGTCCTCTCCGCCGCACCCGAGTGCGATGAGCCGCAGGCCGGGAATCGAGCGGCGCTTGGCGGCGAACAGCTGGTTCGTGTAGCCGTGCTGCGTCTCGACCGAGACGCCTCTCGAATTGGGCTGGACGCCGACGGACAGCGAATCGCCGAGGGCGACGTAGTACTTCGGCTTGGCCGCCTGGGCGGCAGCGGGAGCGAGAACCGCGATCGTGAGTGCGAGCGCGGCCGCGAGGCCAGTCTTGAAGCGCATAGTTCTCCTGGAGTCGGGACAGACCCCTGCCCGCAGCGGGCTCTAACACTCCGGGGGCCGGCGAAGTTGCGCCGGCGGGGGGCCCTAACGCCGCGCCAATGCGCGGTCTGGGCCGGCCACCGGCTCGGCGGGCCCCGCGGGTGCGGCCGCCGCCCGTGGCACGAGCCGCCCCGCGGCCGCCGTCGCCCACAGCAGCGCTATCCACGTCGCACAGGCCAGCGCGACGTGTACCCACACGATCTCCGCGGGCAGCTCGAGCGCGTACTGGATCGCGCCGACGGCGCCCTGGACACCGAGCAGCACGACCGTCGTGCCGACGGCTCGCCGGACCTGCGGATCCGCCCCGCGACGGCGCAGGAGCAGGAACACGAGGACGCCCGCGACGCCGAAGATCGCGGCGATCGTGCCGTGCTGGTGCACGGCCCAGTTCAACGTGTCGTTGCCGTAGAAGTCCAGCCGGTGGATGCGCTCGTGCGGACGCCCGCCCGCGTGCGGCCCGGCTGCCGTGGCGGCGGTGCCGGCGAAGATCGTGATCGCGCCGAGCGGGAGCAGCGCGCGCACCGACCAGACCGCGACCCGATCCGTGGCCCGCGGCCGGGAGCCCGGCTCGTGGTTGGCGCGCCAGGCCAGCGCCACGGCCGCGATCAGGATCAGCATCGACAGCCCGAAGTGGCCCATCACGAAGCCGGGGGCCAGGTGGTTGCGCACGGTGAAGCCGCCGAGGACGGCCTGGCACACCACGCCGAGCGGGAGCAGCACCCCAAGGATCGCCAGGTCGCGACGGAAGGGGCGGCGCCGGAAGGCGAGCAGGCCCGCCGCCACGGCGGTCAGGCCGACGAGGCCCGAGAGCAGGCGGTTGCCGTACTCGATGATCGCGTGGGTCTCGAGCGGGGCGACCGCCCGGCCGTAGCACTTCGGCCAGTCCGGGCACCCCAGGCCCGAGCCCGTGAGCCGCACGCCCGCGCCGGTGAGCACGATGAGCGCGAGGGCGGCGAGCGCCACGAGGCTCACGCGGGCGTAGGTCTGGGGCGAGATCGTCGGCAGCCGGTCGCGCATGGCTCAATGATGTCCAACCGCGGCGCGCGGCGGCGCGCCGGGACGGTCGGGGTCGATCGACGCGGACGCGTAGTCGGCGACGAGGAACACGCCGGCCAAGCGCCACACGTAGTAGCGGCTCATGGTGTCGAGCGCGCTCGGCGGGGCGGCGAGGAGCCGCTCGACCCGCGGCCGGTCCAGCACCGCCCAGGCCGGGTGGTCGGGCTGGGAGAGCACGCGGTCGCGCACCAGTGCGTGCACCGGGGCAAAGCGGTCGGCGCCATCGGGGCGGGCGCCGCCGCCGCGGGTCCCGCGGCGCTGCAGTTCGGCGGCCAGCTTGCCCGCGAGCACGCGCGCACGCCCGGCACGCCGCGCGAGGCGCCCCTGGCGCGCGGGCCACGGGCGCCCGTCGGCGAACGGGACGTCCACGAGCTCGCGAGCGAGGCGCTCGAGCACGCGCAGCGCGAACAGCTCGCGGTTGCGCTCGGCCGTACTCGCGCCCAGCTCGTGGGCGAGGAGCCGGCGGCTCCACAGCGCCGAGGTCGTGTCCTTGACCGGCTCGACGCAGCCGTGACTCGGCCCGGCCCACGTGGCCATGCGCCGCTGGAGATAGAAGAGGTCGGGGACGTCGGCCGGCGCCGCCCCGGCGTCCAGCTGGCGCTCGACCCAGTCGTGCAGGTGCTCGCGCAGCAGCCGTGCGCCGGTCGGGTTCAGCGGAGCCTCACGCCCGGGCCGGCGACCGGTGAAGGCCGAGTACATCCGCTCGACGAGCTCGCCGCGCGGCGAGCGGCGGCCCGTACGGCCGACCGGGGCGTAGTAACCGCGCGCGATCTCTCCGCCCTGGCCGCTGTGCCACAGGGGCAGCGGACCCGCGGCGGGACCGAGCGGGAAGCCGGCGGCATCGGCCAGGCACGCCGTCCCGGCCGAGAGCAGCGCGACCACCTCGGCCGCACGTTCCGGCTCGGAGTACATGTCGCCGTGGGGGTCCGAGCCGAGCAGCTCGTGCTCGACCCCGGCGGCGCGCGCGAGCTCGCGGCCGGCCTCGACGTCGGGCGTGCCGACCGCCCCGCCGGTGGTCGTCGTGAAGGCAAACCCCGCCCGCATCGCCGCCGCGAGGATCAGCCGGGAGTCGCGCCCGCCGGTCACCGGCACGAGGCTCGGGCGCCCGGACCAGTCGGCCAGGGCGCGCAGGCCGGCGACGAGCCCCTCGGCGGCGGCGGCGGGGTCGAAGCCGGCGCCCAGCAGCGCCACGATCGCCGCGTCGTCGAGCAGCTCGACGCGGTCCTCTCCGGCGTCGGCGCGCAGCCGCACGACGGTTCCGCGGGGCAAGCGGCGGACCGCGGCCCACAGCGGATCGCCCGCCGGCGACCAGCCGCCGCCGAGCA
>DASYIJ010000270.1:0-3778 GCA_035997675.1 Solirubrobacteraceae bacterium | reverse complement strand
CGGCACCAAGGTCGAGCGGGTCGAGCGCTTCGGGGTGGGCGACCCCCAGGCGTTCGTCGTCGGCCGCGTGCTGGCCGCGGACCCGCACCCCGACGCCGACCGCCTCAGCGTGTGCCGCGTCGACGTCGGCGACGGCGAGGCCGCGCAGATCGTGTGCGGGGCGCCCAACGTTGCCGCGGGGCAGACGGTGGCGGTCGCGCGGCCGGGCGCGGTGATGCCCGACGGGACGAAGCTGGGGACGGCGGAGCTGCGCGGCGTCGAGTCCCAGGGAATGATCCTGGCCGAGGACGAGCTGGCCATCGGCACCGAGCACGCCGGGATCCTGGTGCTCGACGAGAACGGTTACTCGCCGGGGACCCCGCTGGCCGACGTCCTGCCGATCGTCGACGACGTGCTCGAGCTCGAGATCACGCCGAACCGGCCGGACTGCCTCGGCGTCTACGGCGTGGCGCGCGAGGTCCACGCGGCCACCGGCGCCGCGCTCGCGGCGCCGCCATGGCTCGAGGACCCCGGCGCCGCCGGCGAGATCCCGGGCGTCGAGGTCCGGGTCGAGGTGCCGGAGCTGTGCCCCCGATTCACGGCGCGTCTCTTCGAGGACGTCACGATCGCGCCGTCGCCGCCGTGGTTGAAGGCGCGGCTGATGGCCGCCGGCCAGCGCCCGATCTCCAACGTGGTCGACATCACCAACTACGTGATGCTTCTCACCGCCCAGCCGCTGCACGCGTTCGACTTCGACCGGGTCGCCGGCGGACGGCTCGTGGTGCGCCGGGCGGGTGAGGGCGAGGAGGTCGAGACCCTCGACGGCGAGCGCCGTCGCCTGGACCCGGACGTGGTCGTGATCGAGGACGCCGAGGGACCGACGTCGATCGCGGGGATCATGGGCGGCGCGCGCTCAGAGGTGGCCGAGGGCACGACCCGGGTCCTGATGGAGGCGGCGACGTGGAACGGACCCAACATCCACCGCAGCTCGTTGCGCCTCGGGCTGCGCAGCGAGGCCTCCGGGCGCTTCGAGAAGCAGCTCCAGCCCGAATTCGCGACGCAGGCCCAGGCGGTGGCGGCCCGGCTGATGGTTGAGCTGTGCGGCGCGACCCTGGTACCGGGCACCGTCGACATCGGCGGCCCGGGGCCGCCGCCGGCGGCGATCCACCTGCGCGAGCGGCGCGTGACCGCGCTGCTCGGCGCGCCCATCGCGCGCGAGCGCCAGCGGGAGATCCTCGAGTCGCTCGAGTTCGGCGTCGCGGACGCCGACGACGGGCTGGACGCGACGGTGCCGCCGCACCGGCGCGACGACGTGACTCGGGAGGCGGACCTGATCGAGGAGGTCGCGCGCATGGACGGCGTCGACCGGCTCCCCGCCACCCTGCCGGCGCGCCAGGACGCCGGCGGAGGCCTGACCTCCGAGCAGCGCGCGAACCGCCGCGTCGAGGACGCGCTCACCGGCCACGGGATGCTCGAGATCATGGGGTGGAGCTTCCAGTCGCCCGCGATGGCCGATCGCCTGCGGCTGCCGGCCGACGACCCCCGGCGGCGCTTCGTGCGGCTGCGCAACCCCCTGTCCGAGGACCAGTCGGTGATGCGCACGCTCCTGCTCGGCTCGCTGCTCGAGGTCGCGGCGTACAACGCCGCTCGCGACGTCGTCGACCTGCGCCTGTTCGAGACCGGCGGGGTGTACCTGGCCGACGTCGAAGGTGCACTGCCCGACGAGCGCCGCCACGTCGGCGTCCTGCTCAGCGGAGCGGCGCGGCCGCGGTCGTGGCGCACGCCGCAGCCGCCACCGTCCGACTTCTTCGCCGCCAAGGGCGTGCTCACCGCCCTGCTGGACACCCTGCGACTGCAATGGAACGTGGCCGAGGCCCCGCAGCCGTTCCTGCACCCCGGCCGCAGCGCCGCCGTCGAGGTCGAGGGCGAGGCGCTCGGTTGGCTGGGCGAGGTCCACCCGCTCGTCGCGCGCGCGTGGGACCTCGACGGCGCGGCCGCGTTCGAGCTCGACCTCGACCGGTTGGCCGAGCTCGCCGGATCTCGCGTCGAGATCTACGAGGACGTCACCAGCTTCCCGGCCGTGCGTCAGGACATCGCGGTCGTGGTGGCCGACGACGTGCCCGCCGAGCGGGTGCGGCAGATCGTCCACGAGGCCGGCGGCGACCTGCTGCGCCGCGCCGAGGTGTTCGACGTCTACCGCGGGGACCAGGTGGGGGAGGGGCGCGTCTCGCTGGCCCTCGCGCTGGAGTTCGGCGCGCCCGATCGCACGCTCACCGACGACGAGGTGTCCGAGCGCCGTGCCGCGATCGCCGACGCCCTGAAGCGGGAGGCCGGGGGTGAGTTGCGTGCCTGACGTCGCGGTCCTCGGAGCCTCCGGCTACGCCGGCGCGCTCAGCGCCCAGCTGCTGTGGCGCCACCCGTCCTTCGAGCTCGTGGCCGTGACGAGCCGCAGCGACGCCGGCCGGCGCCTCGACGACCTGCACCCGCGCTACCGCGTGCCCTTGGTGCTCGAGGAGCTCGACCTCGACCGCCACGGCGACGTCGATGCGGCGATCGTCGCCTACCCGCACGGCGCCGCCTCGGAGACCGTCAAGCGGCTCCGGGAGCGCGGTGTCCGCGTCGTGGACCTGAGCGCCGACTTCCGCCTGCACGACCTCGAGGTGTACGAGCGCCACTACGGCGTCCATGCGGCACCGGAGCTGCTGGACGACGCCGTCTACGGCCTCACGGAGCTGCACCGCGCCGAGGTGCCCGGCGCCGACGTCGTCGCCAACCCGGGCTGCTTTCCCACCGCCGCGATGCTTGCGCTCGCGCCGCTGGCCCGCGCGGGTCTGATCGCCGACGTCGTCGTGGACGCGAAGACGGGCGTGTCCGGGGCCGGGCGCCAGGCGACCGACACCACGCACTTCGTCACCGCGGACGAGAACGTCAACGCCTACGGCCTGCCCGTACACCGCCACGTCGCCGAGATGGATCAGGAGCTGGCCGCGCTCGGCGCGCCCGTGGCGGCGACGTTCGTGCCGCATCTGGTCCCGCTCGACCAGGGTGAGCTCGTGTCCTGCTACGTCACGCCCGCGCGGGAGACGTCGGCGGAGGAGGTGCGCGCCCTGTTCGAGGACGCCTACGCCGGCGAGCCGTTCGTCGAACTGGCCGAGCGGCCACCGGGCGTGCGCGAGGTGCGCGACACGAACCTGTGCCGGATCTCGACGCACGCCGACCCCCGGACCGGCAGGCTCATGGCCTTCGCGGCCATCGACAACCTGTGGAAGGGCACCGCCTCTCAGGCCGTCCAGAACCTCAACCTGATGTTCGGCCGGCCCGAAGAGGAGGGGATCGCATGACCTTCTTCACGTCGCGCTGGGTCGATGCGCCGCCGCAGGTGACCGAGGTGAGCGGCCTTCCGATGGGCTTCCGGGCGTCCGGCGTGGCGTGCGGCATCAAGCCGAGCGGTGCTTCGGATCTCGGGCTGCTCGTCTCGGACGCGCCCGAGACGGTCAGCGCGGCGCGCTTCACGCGCTCCGGGGTGCTCGCCGCCCCGGTGCTGCTCTGCCAGGAGCGCTGCGATCTCGCCGGTCTCCGGGCGATCGTCGCGAACTCCGGCTGCGCCAACGCGTCCACCGGCCACCGCGGCCTCGACGCGGCGGCCGAGGTCCAGGCCGCGGGAGCCGAGGCCGCCGGGGTTCCCGCTTCGGCGGTTGCGCTGGCCTCGACCGGCGGTATCGCCCATCACCTGCCGGTCGACCGCGCCCTGGCGGGCGTCGCTGCGGCCAAGGCCAAGCTCGCCGCGGACGGCGATGTC
>DASYIJ010000247.1:0-3895 GCA_035997675.1 Solirubrobacteraceae bacterium | reverse complement strand
CCGGGGTCGGTCCCGGGGCCGGCGTCCATCCCGGCCATGCGCAGGTCGGTCATCCACCATGCGACGGCGGCGAGCGCCAGCAGCGCCCCGATGATCGCCAGCCGCCACGCCAGCAGCATGGGGGCCGGGGACGCCACCCCGACGCCGCCCGCGGGCGCGAGCCGTCGGCCTCCCGATGGCAGGCTCACCGCCAACGGGTCATCCCGACCAGGCGAACGGCGCCGAGAACGCCGACTTGCCCCCGCCTCCGAGCTCGAGCCCGAAAGCGCTCACCCCCGA
Source organism: Solirubrobacteraceae bacterium (assembly GCA_035997675.1). Taxonomy (GTDB): domain Bacteria; phylum Actinomycetota; class Thermoleophilia; order Solirubrobacterales; family Solirubrobacteraceae; genus JALYZC01. The sequence continues at coordinate 3,616 of DASYIJ010000247.1, read as the reverse complement.
CGCGTCGCGCGCCTTGGCGACGGTCAGCGTCGTGTTCGCCGGATGGAAGATGTCGGTGAGCTTGGCCGGCTCGCCGGACTCGGACCCGAAGGAGACCACGTCGTCCACCTCGACCTGGCCCGTGTCGCCGACGGTCAGCTTGTGATGGCCGTCGTCCGCTGAGAACTCCATCGGCAGGCGCTCAACGCCCAGCTGCTCGCTGACCAGCGGACCGAGCGCCTCCATCGGGCCGCCGAGCTGGCCGCCGAACACCGCACCCAGCTTCTCCGCCTGCTCGTCGGACGCCGTCTCGTCCATCAGGACGCCCAGCTTCCAGTTGCCCTCGTGCATGTACTTGCCCGACTCGCCGACGGCCACCAGGGTGACCCCGCTCACGTCCACTCCCTCGACCTCGCCGGAGTCGACATGGAAGACCAGCGCAAACCGGCAGTAGTCGTTGTCGGCGCCGAGCGCCAGCGACGCGGTGCACGGACACACCACCTCACACGAGCAGTTCTCGAAGTACCGCCCTTCGATGCTCCACGCCATGCGTACCTCCTTCTTCGCTGGACTGGCCCGGCTCGATTCTCGGTCCGGGAGGCGATGCCGTCAAGGGGGTCGGTCGGCCGCCGGGTCTACTCGCGTGCCTCGGCGACGGCCTCGACGAGCCGCTTCGGCGCCACGGTCAGATACGCATCCTCCACGGCCCCGGCAATGTCGTTCCAGTCGATCCCCCGGTCGAGGCGCACGCCGAGCCATCCGCGGTGCCCGACGTAGGGCGGCACGAAGTAGTGCTCCGGCTCGCCGCCCACGAGCGCCTGCTGCATGCCCTCGGGCGCGGCGCACCACAGCGCGAGGCGCCCGTCGCCGTGGTGGTTGTCGAGGTACATCACGAACGACCGCTTGCCGCCGATGAAGAACGTCGGCTGGCCGTGGCTCGGGCGTTCGCTCGTCTCGGGCAGGGCAAGGCAGAGCTGACGGATGCGATCGAGCGGGTTGCGTTGGATCTTCGGACCCATGACGCGTCGGAGGTTACGGCGTCGGCGGCGGGCGCCTTGGTGTGTTGACGACCCCCGCATTCGCCGGGCGTATCCATCAGGACGGTATGGGAACATATGTTCGCATGTACGTCGAGCTCCACTGCCACTCCGCCTACTCCTTCCTCGACGGGGCCTCCATGCCCGACGAGCTGGTCCCGACCGCGCTCGAGCTCGGCCACCGCGCGCTGGCGCTGACCGACCACAACTCGGTGTCGGGCTCGATGGAGCTCGCGCAGGCCGCCCGGGGGCTCGGGCTGCGAGCCATCCACGGTGCGGAGCTCGATCTCGACGACGGGCGGCACCTCACGCTCCTCGTGGAGAGCACGCGCGGCTGGTCCAACCTGTGTCGGCTGATCACGCGCGCGCACGCCCGCACGCGCGACGGAAGGCCGGGCGCGCCTCCATCGGACCCGCAGGTCCCGCTCGCGGCGGTGCTCGAGCACGCCGAGGGTCTCGTCTGCCTGTCGGGCTGTGCCACCCGCGGCGTGCACGACGAGCCGACCGGCCGCGCGCTGCTCGCGGCGTTCGGCCGTGAGCGCTTCCGAGTCGAGCTCCAGCGCCCCTTCCACCGCGATGACCGCGCGCGCAACCGGGCGCTGGCCGACCTGGCCCGGCGACTCGGGGTGCCGTGCGTGGCCACCGGCAATGTCCACGCGCACGCGCGCACGCGCGCACCGCTCCAGGACGCGCTCGTGGCGGTCCGGCACCACACCACGCTCGACGCATCCGAGCCCGTGCGGCGCGGGAACTGGTCGCACGTGCTCGCCTCCCCCGAGGCGATGGCCGCGCGCTTCGCCGAACACCCTGAGGCGGTGGCGGAGACCGAGCGGCTGGCCGAGCGGCTGCCGTTCGACCTCCGGGACGACCTCGGCTACCGCTACCCGGGGTCCGAGGACCCGGACGCCCCTCGCCGCCTCGCCGAGCTGTGCGCCGCACGCCTGGGTGAGCGCTACGCCGACGAGTCGGTGCGCCATCGCGCCGAGGCGGCCACACGGCTCGAGGAGGAGCTGCGGGTGATCGATGCGCTCGGTCTGGCCGGCTTCTTCCTCCTCCACCGCGACCTGCTCGAGCTCGCGCGGGAGGTGGCGGTCGAGGTGCGGGGGCCGTCCACGGCGCGTGCACTGCTGCCGCCGGGGCGCGGGCGCGGATCCTCGGTCTCGTCGATCGTCTGCTTTCTGACCGGGCTCTCGCACGTCGACCCGATCCGCAACCAGCTCCTGCTCGGGCGATTCCTCAACGAGGAGCTGACCGCGCTGCCGGACATCGACCTCGACTTCCCGCGCGACGTGCGCGAGGTGCTGCTGCCGCGGGTGCACGAGCGATACGGCCACGAGCGCTCGGCGCTCGTCGCCGCCTTCCCCACCTACCGCGCACGGGGAGCGATCCGCGACCTCGGCAAGGCCCTCGGTCTCCCGCCGGGTGAAATCGAGCGAGTGGCCCGCGGCTCGGAGGGCTTCTCCGCCCGCAACGTCGACCGCGACGTGGAGAGCGCCCTGGGTGACGCGCGCGGGGGGCGGGGCCGCTGGCCGTGGCTGGTGCGGCTCGCCGGCGAGGCCCACGGCCTCCCCCGCCACCTCTCCCAGCATCCCGGCGGGATGATCGTGTCCACCCGTCCGCTGGTGGACTGCTGTCCGGTCATACCCGCCGCGATGGAGGGACGGCAGATCGTGCAGTGGGACAAGGACTCGTGCGGCGACGCGGGCTTTCTCAAGATCGACCTGCTCGGCCTGGGGATGCTCTCGGCAGTCGAGCGCTCCGTGGAGCTGATCGCGCAGACGCGGGGCGAGCGGGTCGACCTCTCTCGCATCCCCTACGACGACCCGGCCACCTACGAGGCGATCCAGAACGCCGAGACGACCGGCGTGTTCCAGATCGAGAGCCGGGCGCAGATGCAGTCGCTGTACCGAACACGCCCGCAGAACCTGGACGACCTGACCATCCAGGTGGCGATCGTGCGGCCCGGTCCCATCCAGGGTGGTGCGGTCAACCCCTACATCAAGCGGCTCCAGCGCCTCCGCGAGGAGCCGGATTACGAGGTCCCCTACGACCACCCATCGCTCGAGCCGGTGCTGCGGGACACGCTGGGCACGATCATCTTCCAGGACCAGGTGATCGAGGTGGCCCAGGCCTTCGCCGGCTTCTCGCCGGGCAAGGCCGAGGGGCTGCGGCGGGCGATGAGCCGGCGCCGCTCGGAGGCGGCGATGGAGGCCAACCACCGCGAGTTCGTGGCCGGCGCCGTCGCGCGGCACGGCGTGGACGACGCGCGTGCCGAGCAAGTGTGGGACATGGTCAAGGGCTTCTCGGGCTTCGGCTTCCCCAAGGCCCACGGAGCCGCGTTCGGCCTGCTCGCCTACCAGTCCACCTGGCTGCGCGTGCACTACGGGCCGGAGCTGCTGTGTTCGCTGCTCAACGAGCAGCCGATGGGCTTCTATCCCCCAGACGCGCTCGTGCACGAGGTCCAGCGGCGCGGCTTCCAGGTGCTCCCGGTCGACGTCAACGCGAGCGCGGCGGAGTGCACGGTCGAGGTCGATGGCGGGAACGGCGACGGCCCGGCCCAGCGTGTGCGCATCGGGTTGGGCTACGTGAACGGGGTCCGT
>DASYIJ010000242.1:0-6893 GCA_035997675.1 Solirubrobacteraceae bacterium | reverse complement strand
CATCGACCCCGACGGCGAGGTGCGCGCGGTGTACCGCAAGATCCACCTGTTCGACGTCGAGGTCGAAGGGCGCGTCTACCGCGAGTCCGACACGGAGGAACCGGGCGAGGAGGTCGTGCTGTCCGAGTTGGCCGGTGGAGTGCCGCTGGGCATGACCGTCTGTTACGACGTCCGCTTCCCCGAGCTGTCGCGGATCCTCGCCGTCCGCGGCGCCCGCGTGCTCGCCGTGCCGGCGGCCTTCACGCTGCCGACGACCCGGGTGCACTGGGAACCGCTCGTCCGTGCGCGCGCCATCGAGAACCAGTGCTTCGTCGTCGCCGCCAACCAGGTCGGCCGCCACCCCGGCGGTTACGAGTCCGGGGGGCGCTCGCTGATCGTCGACCCGTGGGGCGAGGTGCTGGCCCAGGCGGGCGACGAGGACGAGGGCGTGATCGTGGCCGACCTCGATTTCGCTCACCAGGACGAGGTGCGCGCCACGCTCCCGGCCCTGGCGAACCGGCGCCCCGACGCCTACCACTGGCCGGAGGAGGCGCGGGTCTAGTGGCACCTCCGGCGAGTCGGAGAAACCACTGATGGCCGTGCCGCGCAGCCAGGCCGCGCTGGACAAGCGCCGCACGATCCTCGACGCGGCGGTGCGCGTGTTCGCGCGCCAGGGGTTCCACGGCTGCCGCGTGTCGGACATCGCCGACGAGGCCGGGGTGGCGTACGGGCTCGTCTACCACTACTTCGACTCCAAGGACGAGGTGCTCGACACCCTGTTCCTCGAGCGCTGGGACATCATGCTCGCCGCGATCGGCGAGGTCGACGAGCGCGAGCTCGAGCCGCGCGAGAAGCTCTACGCGATCGCGTCGTTCATCGTCGACTCCTACCGCCACGACCCGGAGCTCATGAAGGTGATCATCGTCGAGGTGACCCGCGCGGCGAACTCGTTCGGGCGGACCCACCTGGAGAAGATCCGCGAGGCCTACCAGGGCATCGCCGACATCGTCCAGAAGGCGCAGGACAGCGGCATCTTCAAGACCGACGTGAGCGCCCAGTTCGCCGCGCTCGCCTTCTACGGCGCGATCGAGCAGGTTCTGACCGGCTGGATCTTCGACCTGCTCCCGCAGGAGGAGGAGGACTACGAGCAGGCCAAGCGCTTCGTCGTCGAAACCGTGTGCGGAGGACTCGACGCCGCCCAGGTCTGATTTACTGCGGCCGCAGTGGAGGGAGATCTCGTCAAGCGCCTTATGTGGTCCGGTCTGCTCGCCGGCCTCGGCGCTCTCGCCAGCATCGCGACCCAACGCGTGGCCACGATGATTTGGCGGCGGGCGTTCGGGGAAGAACCGCCGGAATGAGGCTGCGCCGGCGCAAGGACGTGCCCGAGGAGGGTGCCGAGTCGGTCGTCCGGGACGCCGAGGGGGACCCGGTCGAGAACCCGACCGTCAGCGGCATCCTTCCGCCGCTCGAATCCGCCGCGCAGCACGGCGACGAGGCCATTCCCCCGCCGCCGCCACCGCCGCCGCCGGCCTTCGCTCCCGAAGCACCCGTCGGAGTCGTCCCGGATCACACCGAGGTCCCGCCGCCGCCGGCGGAGCCCGAGACGCTCGAACCGCCGCCCATACCCAGCGAGCCGGCCACGGTCGTCGCCGAGGTGCCGGCGCCCGAACCGGCGCCGTTCCCCGAGCCGGTTCCCGGCCCGGAGCCGATCCCCGAGCCCGACCCCGAGCCTCCCGTGCCCGAGCCACAACCAGAGCCGGAGCCCGTGATCGCCCAGCCCGCGCCGCCCGCGCCGGAGGCCGAGCCCGCGCCGTTCGCGCCCGAGCCCGAGACCGTCGGGCGCGATCTCACCGTGCCCGAGCGGCGGGGTTTCGGACGACCCGAACTGCTCGTCGGCGCCGCCTTCGCCGGCGGCGTGGCCGTCGCCATCGTCCTGAGACGCCTTGGCCGCCGATAACGGACAGCCCCAGGGCGAGAGCATCGCCGCCGCGGTACAGGAGATCTCGGAGCGCTCGACGACCATCATCCGCGAGGAGATCGAGCTGGCCAAGGCCGAGGTCCAGGAGAAGGTCAACAAGCTGATCCGGGGCGTCGTCATCGGCACCGCGGCCGGCATCTTCATCGGCACCGCGCTCCTGTTCGTGCTCCACGGAGCGGCGTGGCTGGCCTGGTTCGAGCTGTTCGGCCCGGGCGAGTTCTTCTGGGGCTTCTTCGTCGTCGCCGGCGTCCTGTTCGTGCTCGGCGGTCTCGCCGGCTGGCTGGCCGCCAAGCTGTTCCGCTCCGGCTCGCCGCCGACGCCGGACCTGGCGATCGACGAGGCCAAGCGCATCCGCGAGACGGTGGAGGAGTCGGTCAGCGGCGAGCCCCGCGTGCCGCAGCCGCAGCCTCCGGTGGGCGGAGGCGAGGTCTGATGGCCACGCGCACGCCCGAGGAGATCCGTGCCTCGATAGAGGACAACCGCGCCCAGCTCGCGACGTCGGTCGGCCGGCTGCGGGGCGAGATCGAGCGCGTCACCGACTGGCGGGGGTTCGTCTCACGCCACCGCACGCAGGTGCTGACGGGCGCGGCGGTCGCCGGCTTCGTGCTCGGCGGCGGCCTGGCGGCGTTCGGCACCCTGCGCCGTCGTCGGCGCCGCGCCTAGCGGCGGCGCGTACTCGCGGCGGACGTCTCGAAGCGCTCCTCGGATTCAGGGGTGGCGGGCGCAGGCTAAGGCGCGAGCAGCCGGCTCGCGACGCCGCCCACCCCGAGCAGGCCGGGACCGACGTGGGTGCCGATCACCGGGCCGACCTCGCCGATGAAGAGCGGGTCGGAGCCGAAGATCTCCCGCCCCCGGGCGGCCAGCTCGTCCGCCTGCTCTCGCGCCTGGATGTGCTGGACCACCCAGCCGTCGGCACCGTCGTCGTAGCGGCTGCGCAGGTAGTCGACCATCCGCTCGAACGCGCGGCGTGAGGTGCGCACGCGCTCGACGGGCGTGATCTCGGACTCGACGGTCAGGATCGGCTTGATCTTCAGCGTCGAGCCCAGCCACGCACGCGCCGCTCCCACGCGCCCGCCGCGGCGCAGGAACTCCATCGTGTCGATGGCGAACCAGACCTTGAGGCCCTCGCGGGCCTCTCGGGCTCGCGCCTCGACGGCCTCGCGGTCGCCCCCGGCGCGCGCAACCGCGGCGGCCGCGAGCACCATCAGGCCGAGACCGCCGCAGGCGGTCGCCGAGTCGATCACGGTGACGTTCTCCTCGCCGGTCTTCTCCTCGAGCGCCGTCTTGGCCTGACGAGCGCTCTCGTAGGTGCCCGACATCCCGTCGGCGATGTGGATCGAGACGATGTCCCTGCCCTCCGCCACGAGCGGCTCGTAGACCTCCAGGAAGTCGCCGACCGACGGCTGGGACGTGGTCGGCAGCTCGGGCGTCGAGCGCAGGTAGTCGTAGTACTCGTCGAAGTTGGGAAGGTCGGCCTCGCGGTCCTGCCGCCCTTGCCAGTGGACATACAGCGAGACCTCGTGGATCGCGTTGGCGGCCACGAGGTCCCGCGGCAGGTAGTGCGTGGTGTCGGCGACGAGGGCGACCGGGCGCATGCGGCGGGCACCCTAGTGCAACGGTCCCGGGCGCGCTCGCGCGTGATCCGGCCGCCTCGGGCCGGCTCGTACACTCACGCCGTGGCCAAGACGCTGCTCACCGGGGGCACCGGCCTGATCGGATCGCATGTCGCTCGCGCGCTGCTCGAGCGCGGCGACGACCTGCGCCTGACGCTGCGCGAGGCCTCGAAGACCGACAACCTGGATGGGCTGGACTTCGAGAGCGTGCGCGCCGACGTCCACGATCGCCGCGCGCTGCGGAGGGCGCTCAAGGGCGTCGACCGCGTGTTCCACATCGCCGGCTTCACATCGCTGCGCGCGCCGACGGCGAGGCTGTACCGGGTCAACGTGGAGGGCACTCGCACCGTGCTCGAGGAGTGCCTGCGCGCCGGCGTCGAACGGGTCGTTTACACGTCCTCCGTGGCCGCGGTGGGGCCCGCCGAGCCGGGGTCGACCGCCGATGAGACGGCCGTATTCGCCGCCGGCGGCTACGGCATTCCGTACGTCAACGCGAAGCACGAGGCGGAGGTCGAGGCGCTGCGGCTCGCGGCGCGCGGTCTGCCGGTGGTGATCGTCAATCCCGCGCACGTGTTCGGGCGCGGCGACCTGTACCGGTCGTCCACCGACATCGTGCGGCGCTTCCTCATGCGACGCCTGCCCGCCTACGTGGACGGCGGGATCAACATCATCGACGTCGAGGACGTCGCCGCCGGGCACCTGGCGGCGGACGCTCTCGGGGTGCCGGGCGAGCGCTACATCCTGGGCAACCGCAACTACACGCTCGCCCGCCTGTTCGCCGACCTCGGCCGTGTGTCCGGTGTCGAGCCGCCGGCGCTCAAGCTGCCGCTCCACGCCGCGCTCGCCATGGCCCGCGCGGCCGAGCAGCTGCCGGGGCGAGCGCCGATCACCGCGACCGAGGTGCGGGCGAGCGCGCTGTGGTGGACCTACCGGAGCACCAAGGCCAAGCGCGAGCTCGGCTGGGCGCCCGGGCATCACGAGGACACGATCGAGGCGACGGTCAACTGGTACCGCGAGCGCGAGGGCGCGCGCCTCGCCGACCCGGGCGCGCGCCAGCCGCTTCCGCTCCGCGTCGCCGGCTTCGCCGCGCGCCAGGCGGGCGGGATCGTCGAGCGGGTGGCCCCGTGATCGCCGAGCTCGGCACGGTCACGGGCCGCGCGATCGCGATCATGCGGCCCGAGCTCGCGGAGCCGGCCTACGAGCTGCGCGGCGGGCGCCGGCTGCTCGGGCGCCTTCACCGCCGCGGCCGCGTGAGCCGGGTGATGGTCGGGGAGGCGGCCGACGGCTGGTGGACGTTCCGCGAGGCCGGTCACCCGTACCCGCGCTTCACCGCCAAGGTCGACGGCGAGCGCCAGCCGGCCGCGCTCCTCGACACGGCCACCGAGGTGCTCACGCTGCGGGACGGGCGCACGCTGCGGTGGGGTGCGTCGCGGGAGGCGGAGGACTGGTCGGCGCTCGTGGCGGACCCCGACATCGAGCTCATGCGCTTCCACCCGCGGGTGGTGGGCAGCCGCCGCGGCGAGCTGGTCGTCGCCCCGGTCGCCGCCAACGCGCCGGAGGTCGTCTCGGTGCTGGCGCTCCTCGGCGCCTACCGCGTCATCCTTGCTGCCGAGCGCGAACCCGCCCGCGCCCCGCGACGCGGAGACTGACGATGGCGACGCTGTATCGCTGCATCACCCCGACCGACTGGCTGTGTCCGTGCGGCACGGTGGCCCGCGCTCTGCGGAAGGCGGAGGTCGAGCACGAACAGGTGCGCGTCCCGTTCCGTCAGGGCGACCGCGGCGAGATCGATGCGCTGACCGGCCAGCGCCACGTACCGGTGCTCGTGATCGGCGGCGCGCCGATCTGCGATTCCCGGCGCATACTCGAGCACCTCGAGTGGCGTGCGGCGGGCGGCCGCGACTCGGCCTAGGCGCAACGGGCGCGCCCCGGCGAACATCCGCCGGGGCGCGCGGGGGCGGGGGACCCTCGTTGCGCTACTGCTGCGGCGGGTAGCCGCCGCCCGGCGGCCCGTTGCCGGGGCCCCGCGGACGATGCGTTCCGTCGTTGGCGAGCACCGTCGTGCCGTCGGAGGACTGGCTGACGCGCACGTGGTCACCTGCCTTGAGATCGCTGAGCTGCGCGGTCGCGCCGTTGCGCTTGATGGTGGCGCCGCTCGGGATCGTCAGGGTCGGCGACTTGTAGGTCACCGACGCGGTGCCCTCCTTGATCGTGAGCTGATCGCCCGCGACCGAGACCACGGTCCCGCTGTCCTCGGTGGCCGTGATGAAGGCCGTGCCGGCCTTGTTGAGCACGACAGCGTCCTCGTGGACGGCGCGCCCGCCGGGCGGGCCGCCGGGCCGTCCGGCGCGGCTGGAATTGGACTTCTTGGACTTTGTCGTCGCCGCGCCGCCCGAGGCGATGCCCCCGGCGGCGCCCAGCGCGACGCAGAGTGCCGCCACGCCGACGGTTTTCATGGACCTGGTCTGCATCATCTGGCCCTCCTTGGTGGTTGGGACTGACGGGAGGGTCCGGCCCGCGCCGAAGGGGTCCCTATGAAGCACCTAAGCGCTGTGTAGGTAAGAGTCGTGTGAGGGGCGCGCCGTCAGGCCCGCGCGGGCTCGACCACGATCTTGCGGGCCGGCCCTTCCGTAGGCCCGGCCAGCGCGCTCGCGAGTCCGTCGAGCCCGATCACGGGCCCGGCGAAGTCGCGCCAGTCCACGTCGCCGGCGGCGAGCAGGGCGAGAGCCTCGTCGACCTCGGCCGGGCTGTGATGGAAGCTGCCGCGCACGTCGAGCTCGTCGTAGTGCAGCGGGTCGGTGGGGAGGGCGGCCTCGGTGCCCGCCTGGCAACCGCCCACGAGCACGACGGTGGCCCCCGGCGCCGCGGTCTGAACGGCGGTGCGCCACGCCTCCGGGCGGCCGACCGCCTCGAACACCAGCTCGTGGCTCTCCAGCGACTCGACGGCGCGGGCGCCGAGCGCCTCGGCCTGTGCGCGGCGCTCCGGGTGATGGTCGGCGACCGTCACGTCGCGTCCGGCGAGGACGAGCAACCGCGCCAGCATGAGGCCCATCGGCCCGCCGCCGAGCACGCCGGCGTCGCGCGCCTCGCCGCCGCGTGCCACGGCGTGCACCGCGGCCGCGAGCGGCTCGGCCATCGCCGCGCCGGCCGGCTCGAGGTCCTCCGCGATCGCGTGCAGGGCTGCCTCCGGGGCGGCGATGCGCTCGGCGAAGGCTCCGAGCACCCAGCGCGGCGCCCGGCAGATCTGCGGCCGGCCGGCACGGCAAGGCGCGCACCGCTCGCACGCGACCGAGTCGGAGACCAGGACCCGCTCGCCGGTGTCC
>DASYIJ010000234.1:0-23958 GCA_035997675.1 Solirubrobacteraceae bacterium | reverse complement strand
CCTCCGGCGCGAGCTCGCGGCCGGTGGCCCAGCGGGCGAACTGGCCCAGGTCGATGGCGTAGGCGCGGCGCGTCTTCTCGGCGGCGCCGCGGCGGCGCAGGTCGCGGTCGAAGGCGACGAGGGCCTGCGCCCAGGCGTCGCTAGGCTGCTCCTCGGTGGGCGTCTTTTTCATCGACACCGCCACGGGTCAGATCGCCACCCAGCGCCAGCTGCGGGAGGCCGGCGTCGCGTCGGACGCGGATGACCCGCCGCGGCCATGGCACCGCATCAACGCGCCGAGCGACGCGTCGACGATGTGGTACGCGGTGATGCGCAAGCGGACCCGTGGCGTGTACATCGGCAGGCTGTGTCTTCGCCACGCAGGCCAGCACGCCTCCCTGCTGCAAGCCGGCTGGGAGGAGATCGAGCCCACCAGGATCGGGCTTTCGCGCGACTGAGCGGGCCGCCGTCGGCTGCCGAAGCCGGCCGACGCGGGGACGACCCGGCGGGCTAGATCACGTAGACCGGATCGCCGACCTGGACCCGGTCGTACAGGTCTTCGACGTCGGGGACGTGCATGCGAATGCACCCGTGGGAGGCCGCCGAGCCGATGGAGGCGTCGTCGGCCGTACCGTGGATGCCGTCACCCGGGAAGAACCCGATCCAGCGCGCCTTCAGGGGATTGTCCGGCGAGCCGCCCGGGACGGTCGTCCCGGCCAGGCTGCCCGCCCACGACTCGTTGGGGACGTTCCACGCCGGGTCGACGGTCTTGTTCTCGACCTGGTGAAGGCCGGCCGGCGACTCCAGCCCCGCCTGGCCCACGGCGATCCCGTAGGACTTGAAGTGGTGGAGGTTCCTGTAGAGCGTCAGCGTGAACCCGGAACGATCGATGACGATGACGCGGGGGTAGCGGCGGGCGAGGTCGGCGGTGGTGACCTTCGGCCTCGTGCGGTGCACCACCGGCCGGAGGACGCCCTCGTAGCGCTGGTTCTCGATGTCGAAGAGCACGCCGTTGCGCAGCTGTGACGTGTTGACCGAGACGCCGTCGCGTCCGGGGATGCGTTCCAGGCCGGACGCCGAGTAGTTCAGCGATGCGTCCTGCGCCGAGCGGTTGAGCTCCTTCACCACGCCCTCCACGAAGCGGTTGACGGTCGGGCGGGAGTAGCTGACCTTGGGCGCGAGGTTGGCGTGCACCGAGCCGCCGGTGACCGATCGCCACGTGCGCCCGAAGATGTTGCCCTCGCGGCTGCGCGCGATGGCCTCGTCGATCGTGCCCTGGACGTCGTAGCCGACCTTCGCCGTGGCCGGGTGGAGCGTGAAGCGGCGCTTCCCGTAGGCGACGACGATCGGCTGCTGCAGGCGCGAGGTGAGCGCGCTGCGGACCTTCTCGCGGGCCGTCTTCGTGCTCATGCCCCCGACGTCGATGCCGGCGACCTTCACACCCTTCGCGATGGTGTCGCGCTGGCCGCGGTCGTACAGGTACAACGCGGCCGCCCCCACGACGAGGACGGCCAGGGACGCGGCGATGATGATGAAGGATCGGCTGCGCACGGCCTGATTAACCGCTGGAGATTGTAAGAGTTACGTGCGGACGCGTACAGGCTGCAAGCCCGCTTGCTGGAGGTTTACGTGCTGACCACGCCGCGCGGATCAGCCGCCGGTCGAGCGGCTCGGCGCCAGGAGACGGTCGATCGCCTCGATCACGTCGATCCGCTGGGCGCCGGTCGACTCGTGCCGGCGCAGCGCTTCGAGGTCGGTCTGCGTGAGCGATGGCAACACCGCGATCACCTCGACGGCCGCGAGCGTGTCGTACGCCGCGACGGGGACGTCGTCCGGCGTGGGCTCGGCCGGGGCGGCTCGCTCGGCCGGACGCTCGCCGATGGCGGACAGCGCCCGCTGGAGGTCCTGGACTTGGCGCGGAGACGGCCGCCACGCCTTCCCCGCGGTCGCGCCGCTGCGGCGCACGTTGGGGCTCCAGCGCAGGAACTCCTCGACCTCCTGCTCGTAGCGGTACGGCTCGCGCGCCCCGCGCAGGAGCGGCCGCAGCCGAATGTGCTCGGCCTGCTTGATCACCGCCTCGCGCGTCGTGTAGCGCGGAGTGAACCCGGCGGCCTTCAGCCGCCGGTTGTCGATGCCGCGCCCGTAGCGCAGCTGGTTGAGCATCTCCACGGGGATCCGCAGCCCCACGCGGCCGAGCTGGCCCGCGAGCAGCCCGGTGCCGAACGGCGGCAGGACCGGGGCCATCCGCTTGCCGAGCAGGTCGAGCACCTCGGAGAGCACGAGCACACCGTCTCCGGCCCCGTTGTAGATCCCCGGGACGTCCTCGCGCACCGCGAACTCGAGCGCTCCGACGATGTCGTCCTCGTGGATGAACTGGTAGCGCGGGTCGAACCCGAGGATGGTCGGCACGACGGGAAGCGAGAAGAGGCGCAGGTGGGAGGTGATCACGCCGGCGCCGAGGGCGTTGGCGAAGCGCAGCACGGTCACGCTGACGTCCGGGTTGCGCCCGGCGAACTGGCTCACCGCCTCCTCCGCCTCGACGATGTCGCGCTCGATCGGCGTGCGCGGCGCGTGGGGCCGCGACATCCGCTCGGTGAAATAGGCCGGGTCGTCGCGCTCGCAGCCGTAGTAGTGCGCCGAGGACTTGAACACGAACTTGCGCACCGGCGAATCGGGGCCGCTGCAGGCCGTGACGATGTTCATCGTCCCGATCACGTTGTTCTCGTGCGCGGCGCGCGGCGAGATCCAGATCGAGTCGACCGCCAGCCGGGTGTCGATGACCGTGTCGATCTCGGCGGCGCCGACGATCCGGCGGATCAGCGCGTGCTGGTTGCCGACCCGGACGAATTCGGTCCGCTCCAGCTCGACCGTCGGGTCCCGCGTGTCCACGCCGATGATCGCCTCGATGGCGGGGTCCTGCTCGAGCGCCAGCGCGAGCCGTCCGCCCCAGTAGGTGGACAGCCCGGTGATCAGGACGCGGCGGGATCGCATCAGGGGCTACCCGAACCAGATGCTGCGGCGGCGGGACACCATCTCGAGCAGCTCGTCCTGGATGCGGGCGCGGATCTCGGTCGCCACGGTTTGCACCAGCCCCCGGTCCTCGGCGCCCTCGGGCCCCCACTCGTCGGTGGGGACCGGCTCGAGGAAGCGGATGCGGAACTTCGCCGGCAGGTAGCCCAGCATGCCCGCCAGGCCGAAGTGGGGGAACGTCGGCGTGATCGGGAAGTAGAGCAGTCCCGTGAGGCGCTGAAGCGCGGTCACGTGGGCGAAGATCGGCGCGGCCTCCTCGGCTCCGATCACCGCGATCGGCACGATCGGCGCCCGCGCGCGCATCGCCGTGGCGACGAAGCCACCGCGCCCGAAGCGACGGAGCCGGTAGCGGTCGCGGTAGAGCTTCTCGGTGGCCTTGCGGCCCTCGGGCATGACCTGGACGAGCGCCCCCTCGTCGTAGAGCAGGCGGTGGGCGTTGGCCGGGTGCGCGGGAACCGCGCCGATCTTGGGCAGGAGCATCGCGAACCCCGGGTAACCCTTGAAGAAGTGCTCGACGAGCAGGTGCACGGGGCGTGGATTCGAGTGCTCCTCCCGCACCGCCTTGGCGATCATCGCCGCGTCGGGCGGGAGCGCGCCCGCGTGGTTGGAGACGAGCAGCGCTCCCCCGCGGGAGGGGACGTGCTCGATGCCCTCGACCTCGACGCGAAACCAGTAGCGGTAGAAGAACTCGACGAGGGTGCGGTCCATCAGGCCCTCGATGCGCTCCGAGCGGCCCCAGTCCGTCACGCGTCGTTCGGGCTCCACGCCAGGTAGGTGGTCGCGGAGGTCCTCGCGGATCGCGGGAACCGACGCGGGCGTCTTCTGTGTGTCGGTGCGGGCTTCGGCCGGCGGCTCCATGGCGGGGGATTCTGCCAAGGGATGGCCGGCGGCGTCGCTCACGCGGCGCGCTCGAGGAGCGGCTCGACGACCGCGGCGAGCTCCGGCCAGTCGCGGCCGCACAGGATCCCTTCCCGGTCGCACAGCTCCGCGTTCCAGGGATGGCGCAGCGTCGCGGGCACGATGCCGGCGGCGCGGGCGCGGACGAGGTTTACCGGGCTGTCGTCGATCAGCAGGTCGATCTCGAGCTCGACGCAGCGCGCCACCTTGTCGTAGGAGCAGTGCAGGTCGTCGTGCGGCAGGCCGATCCGCTCCAGCCAGCGCGTCGTGGCCTCGTGCGCCGCGGTCGTGCGGTGGCTGGTGATGTGGACGAAGTGGCCGGCGGCGTGCCAGCGGGCCACCGTCTCGACCGCGCCCGGGTAGGGCTCCGCGGCCAGCACGTGCTCGGGCTGGTGGGTCTCGGCGACGCAGGCGGCCAGCTCGTCCGCGCCCAGCTCGGTGATCCCCCAGGTGAGCTGGCGGTCGTACGGCAGCGCGACGCCGTAGCGCCGATGGGCCACCCGTTCCAGCTGATCCCAGTAGGGGTGAAGCGTGGAGTCGATGTCGAGGGCGATCCGCATGAGGCTCGATACGTTAAGGGCATGGGCCCCCCCGCCACGTCCCTGGCCGAGCCCGGCGCGAGCGACCGCGCGACCCCCCTCGACGACTACGGGGCGCAGGGTCGCGAGGAATGGCGGGACATCGACTGGCGCCGTCACCAGCGCTGGGTGACGCTCCCCGGCGGACCGGTCAACGTGATCGAGCGCGGCGAGGGCCCGCCGCTCGTGTTCGTGCACGGCCACTCGGGCCGGTGGGCGAACTGGCTGGCCAACATCCCCCACTTCTCGCGCACGCACCGCGTGGTCGCGATGGACCTGCCCGGCTTCGGCCACTCCCCCATGCCGCGGGAGCCGATCAGCATCGAGAACTACGGGCGCACGCTCGATGCGTTGATGGACCGGCTCGACATCGCCGCGGCGCCGGTCGTGGGCAACTCGATGGGCGGATTCGCGGCCGCCGAGCTGGCGATCAAGTTCCCGCACCGCGTGGAGCGGCTCGTGCTCGTCTCGGCCGCCGGGCTCGCCACCAAGTACCTCGGCCTCTCGACGGAGTTCTTCCGCCGGCGTTCCTACGCCTGGCTCGTCCGGGCGATCAACCTCTATGCCGAAGTCCCCGAGGCGCGCGCCGAGACCCTCGTGCGCCGCCCGCGCCTGCGGAGCAAGGTGCTCGAGATCGTCGTGCGCCATCCCGAGCTCCTGTCGGGGCCGATGGCGCTCGAGCTGATGCGGGGGTCGGGCAAGCCGGCGGCGGCCGACGCAACCGACGCGATCATGACCTACGACTACCGCGACCGGGTCAGCGAGATCGAGCGCCCCACGCTCATCATGTGGGGCCGCGACGACCGCGTCGTGCCGGTCTCATCGGCCGAGGAGTACCACCGGCTGATCGACCGCTCGCGCGTCGAGGTCTTCGACGACACCGGTCACGTCCCGATGCTGGAGCGTCCGGCGCGCTTCAACTCGGAGCTGGAGGAGTTCCTCTCCGAGGAGCCCGCCGCGAGCGGCTCCGAGTAGTCGAGGCCGGCGAGCACCGCCCCGAGCTGGGCGCTGACGATCCGCGCCCGATTGATGGCCGTGGCGCTCCAGGGGCGCTCCTGGAACGAGAACGCCTCGATGAGTCCGAATGTCTCTCCGCGTGCCACGACCGGGATCATCAGCAGGGCCCGGTGGCCGCCCTCGGAGCGCAGCAGTCCGATCTCGGCGCGGTCGGCCGCCGGATCGCCCGCGAGTACCTGCACGGCGACCTGCTCCGACAGGACCCGTCGCGTGAGCGGAAAGCGCCCGAGCGGGTAGAGCTCGCCGGTCGGGCTCCAGCGTCGCTCCGACAGCGTCTCCACGGCGTCCCGGTCCGCATGCCAACGCGAACAGACGACCTCGTCCGCGCGCAGTTCGGCGGCGAGGATGTCGGTCACCCCGTCGAGGTCGGCCAGCGAGCGCACCTGGGTGAGCTTCGCGGCCAGGTGTTCCAGGCGCCGGTCGGCGCCGGAGTTCACGTCGTAGCCGTCGCGCCCGACCGGTGAGGACTGCGAGCGGCGAAGCAGCGTCTCGCGCACGAGCTCGGGCACGGCGACCCATGGGGCGCTCGGCCGCGCGATCGCGTACCCCTGCCCGTAGTGGACGTCGAGGTCGGCGAGCGCACCGAGGTCGTCGAGCTCCTCGATGCCCTCCGCGCACACCGCGGCGCCCGTGCGGTGCGCGAACCCGACCAGCGCCTCGACGAGGGCCGCCTTGTCCGCCCGCACCGAGATGTCCGCGACGAGGGGACGGTCGAGCTTGATGATGTCCGGCCGCATCCGCATCACCCGGTGCAGGCTCGCGTAGGCGGAACCGGCGTCGTCGACGGCGATCAGCGCACCGCGCGCCCGCAGGTCGTCGAGCTCACCGGCCATGCCCTGCTCGTCCGGGGCCAGCTCCTGCTCGGTCACCTCGACCACGATCCCGCGCAGGTCGTCGGGCAGCGCGGCGCGAACGGTGGCGGCGGTCAGCGCCGACGGGCGCACGTTGACGGCGAGAAAGGCGCCCTCCGGCCGGCCGTCGCACCGGAGTGCGGCGCGCAACGAGGCGGCCTCGAGCTCGGGGCCGAGCCCGCAGCGGTAGGCCTGGGCGAACACGACGTCGGGACCGCGATCGGGGAGGGCGGGAAAGCGCGCCAGCGCCTCATAGCCGACGACGTGCCCCGTGGTGAGGGCGACGATGGGCTGGAAGACGGGGACGATCGCGCCCTCGTCGAGGAGCGCCACGATCTCGTCGCGCTCGCCGTCCTCCGGCACGTGGAGCCAGGCGGGCTGCGCCGCCAGCGCCTCGCGGCCCTCGATCAACCGGGCATCGACCTCGGCGTCGCGCTCGGCGTGCGCGACCTTCGATACCGGAGCCACCGCGCGGAGCTCGGCGCTGTGGATAACGGTGCGGTCGCGGCCGAGCTCCTTGGCGGCGTACAGCGCGTCGTCGGCCGCGCCGACGAGGCCGTCGGGGTCGCTGGCGTGGTTGGGCATGGCGGCGAGCCCGAAGGAGGCGGTCAGGGCGACCGGCTCGCCCGCGAACGTGTCGCGCACGGCGCAGCGCATGCGCTCGGCCAGCACGAAGGCGCTGCGCTCGTCGCTGTCGGGCGCGATCACCGCAAACTCCTCCCCCCCGATACGCGCGAGCGTGTCGGTGCGGCGCGTCACATCCCGCAGCGCGGCCGCGGCGCGCTGGAGCGCGACGTCCCCTTCGACGTGACCGAACCGGTCGTTCACGGCCTTGAAATGGTCGAGGTCCGCCAGCAGCACGCTGACCGGGCGGCCTCCGCGAGCGGCGCGTTCGACCTCCCACGCCAGCAGCACGTCGAAGGCGCGGCGATTGAGCAGTTGGGTGAGCGGGTCCGTGCGCGCCGCCGACGTCAGGCGGGTGATCAGCCGCTCGACGCGGTCGCGGAGGAGGCTCACGAGGACGCCCGTGGTCGCGACCGTGACGACGACCACCACCCAGCGAACGGGCGCGCCGTTCGAGTGGTCCTCCATCGCGAGGTAGAGGGCGAAGGCAAAGGCCACACCGGCGGCCTGCACGGTGGCGGCACGCCACGTGAAGAAGTAGAACGAGACGAGGCCGACCCACATGTACAGGAACTCGGTGTCGTCGCTGAACTGGCCGTTGAAGAAGAGCGCGCTGGTGATCAGCGCGGTGCCGAGCAGGCAGGCCGCGTACAGCGCCAGCATCGGTACCCGTTGCCGTCCGACCAGCAGCGCCAGGCCGGCCGCGAGGGCCACCGCCCCGGTGATCTCGGACCCGAGCAGGTCGGTCCCCGCGGGCAGGACCGGCAGGGAGGCGAAGCCAAGCACCGCGCCGCCGCAGAGGAGAACACCGAACACGCGGGCGATGACAGCCCGCTCGGGAATGTCGCTCACGTCCCCGTCGGGGCCTACGGAGGATCGCCTATAGAGCCACGGACTGGCCACACGTCAGTATCGGCGGCGAAGCGACGTCGCCTGAGCCCGACTTCAGCCGCAGACTGCGCCTTCGGCGGCCGATGACACGAGCTTGGCGTACTTGGCCATCACGCCCTGGCGATACGCGGGCGGCCGCGGCTCGTACTCGGCCACGCGCGCGGCGATCTCCTCGTCGGTCAGGTCGACGTCGAGGCGCCGGCTGGGCACGTCGAGGGTCACGCGGTCCCCGTCACGGACCGCTGCGATCGGGCCGCCGCGCGCCGCCTCCGGCGCGACGTGGCCCGCCATCAGGCCGTGGGTGGCCCCGGAGAAGCGGCCGTCCGTGAGCAGGGCGACGTCCTCGCCGAGGCCCTCGCCCACCAGCGCGGCCGTGACCGCGAGCATCTCGCGCATCCCCGGGCCGCCGGCCGGGCCCTCGTTTCGGATCACGACGACGTCGCCCGCCTCGATCTTCGAGGCGGTGACCGCGGCCATGGCGTCCTCCTCGGACTCGAACACGCGGGCCGGCCCCGCGTGGCTGGTGCGCTCGTGACCGGCGAGCTTGACCACGCAGCCCTCGGGAGCGAGGTTGCCGCGCAGGATCGCCAGCCCGCCGGTGGGCTTGATCGGATCGGTCAGCGGCCGCACCACCTGCTGACCCTCGGCCTCCTCGGCGGCACGCGCGACCTCGCCGATGGTCTGGCCGGTGACGGTGGCGGCATCGGCGTGCAGCAGGCCGGCCTCGAGCAGGCGCTGGGCCACGAGCGCGATGCCGCCGGCCTCGTAGAGGTCGACCGCGACGTACTCGCCACCGGGCTTGAGGCTGCACAGCAGCGGAGTGCGCTCGCTGATTTGGTCGAAGTCGTCGATGGAGAGCTCCACGCCGGCCTCGCGGGCCACGGCCAGCAGGTGCAGCACGGCGTTGGTCGAGCCGCCGCTGGTGGCGACGGCCGCGATCGCGTTCTCCAGCGAGTCGCGGGTGATGATGTCGCTCGGGCGCTGGCCGCGGGCGAGCACGTCGAGCACGAGCTTGCCGGCGTCGACCGCGACCTCGCTCTTGCGTCCGTCCATCGCCGGGACCATGGCCGCGCCCGCGGGCGAGATCCCCATCACCTCGAAGGCCATCGCCATCGTGTTGGCCGTGAACTGACCGCCGCAGGCCCCGGACCCGGGCGAGGCCACCTCGACGAGCGCCGCCAGCTCCTCGTCCGTCATGTCGCCGGCGGCGTGGCGGCCGACCGCCTCGAACACGTCCTGGATCGTGACGTCCTGGTCGTTGAACCGACCGGGGTAGATGGAGCCGCCGTACAGCATCACCGACGGGACGTTCAGGCGGGCCAGCGCCATCACCGTCCCCGGGATCGTCTTGTCGCAGCCGCTCAGGGCCACGACGGCGTCGAACAGGTAGCCCAGGCCGGTGAGCTCGATCGAGTCGGCGATCGCCTCCCGGGAGACGAGCGAGGTCTTCATCCCGGACGTGCCCATCGTGATGCCGTCGGAGATCGCGATCGTGTTGAACTCCATCGGGGTTCCGCCGGCCGCTCGCACGCCCTCCTTCACCTTCGCCGCGAGGACGCGCAGGTGGAAATTGCACGGCATCGCCTCGATCCAGGTCGACGCCACGCCCACGATCGGCTTGGCCAGTGCCTCCTCGTCGAAGCCGATGCCGTGCAGGTACGCCCGCGCGGCGGCGCGCTCCGGGCCTTCGGTGAGGGCGCGGCTGCGGTGTTTGAGGTCGAAGCTGGTGGAGGAGGTGCTCACGGGGCGGGAACGCTACCGCCCCCGGTAGCCGCCCGAGACTCGCTCCGCGCGCGCTCGCGCTCCCACTCCCCCAGCCGCCACAGGTCGCGGCGGACCTGCTTGGGATCGACCTGGCGGCCCGGGAGGTGCATGTTCGCATCGGCGATGAGCCGGCGCTCGTCGCCGGTCAGCGCCATCCACTTGGCGAGCACGTCGTCGGACACGGGCAGCAGCGCGCTGCCGTACGGGCGGGTCTGATCGGGGAACTCGACGCAATACTCGTTGAGCAGCTCGCGGGTCTGGGGCAGGTAGGCCACGATCGGCTTGTGCGGATAGATCAGGTAGGCGTACGGCGCGCCGCCGGCCCCCGGACCGTCGGCCTGGGCCCCCCACACGCGGATGAAGCCGAGGTCGCGGTACATCGCCCACTCCTCGTCGTTGACGCAGGATTGGAGCAGCTGGCGCGCGCGCTGCTCGGCGCGGCGCTCGCGGCCGGGGTCGTAGTCGTGACGCGGGAGTCGTTGGCGGTTGGCCTTCCGGCGCTCGTGGGCCTGCTCGATGCGCGGCCAGGCGATCTCCCAGAGCAGGGCGACGATGACGATGCACGTTGCGCAGAGGGCAAGCGCCATCGCGTCGGCCGCCTCAGCCCGCGCCGCCGGCGGCGCGCGGGAAGAAGATGACGCGCTCGGCGTCCCGGGGCACGTCGTCGAAGGCCTTGACGATCTCCGCCTCGCGGCGCCCGGCCGTGCTCGTGGGGACCGCGGCCCACATGCCCTGGTCGAGCTGACGCCTGAACTCCTCGATCAGCGCGCGCTCGTCCTCCTTCACCTCGACGTCGCCCTCGGCGAGCAGAACCTCACCGTGTCCGGGCTTCATGCGCAGGAACTTCACGGCCCCGGATTATGCCAGAGGGTCCGGGCTCAGCCCCGCACGTGGAGGACGTCGACGGGGCCCGCGCCGCTGCCGACTTCGCGCAACCCGTTGGCGACCGCGTCCGCCGTTACCGCCCGCGCGACGCGGGCGGCCTCGAGCGGCGAATCCCCGAGTGCCAGGCGGGCCGCGAGGGTCGACGAGTGGGTGCAACCCGACCCGTGCGAGGCGCCGTCCGGGTGCCGCGGGCCGCCGATGTGCTCGAGGGCCTCGCCGTCGAAGAGCACGTCCACCGGGTCATCCCGGTGACCGCCCGTGACCACGGCCACCCGCGGGCCGAGGGCGTGGACGGCGCGCGCCAGCTCGTCGGGCTCGGCCTCGGGGTCCCCCGCGAGAAGACGGGCCTCCGGCACGTTGGGCGTGGCGACGGTGACCCGCGGGAGCAGTTCGCGGACGAGCGCGTCGCGGGCCCCGGACCGCAGCAGCTCGGCGCCCGACTCGGCCACCATGACCGGGTCGAGCACGATCGGCGTGGCCGGGTCGAGCAGATCGAGCGCCTCCCCGACGGCCGCGATCGTGGCGGCGTCGCCGAGCATCCCGATCTTCACGGCGTCGACGCCGATGTCCTCCGTGACGGCGCGGACCTGCGCCACGATGACGTCCGGGTCGATCGCCTGGATCGCGGCGACCCCGACGGTGTTCTGTGCGGTGATGGCGGTGATCGCGGTCATCCCGTGCACGCCGGCGGCGGCGAACGCCTTGAGGTCGGCCTGTATGCCGGCCCCGCCACCGGAGTCCGAGCCGGCGATTGCGAGCACGCGAGGGATGCGGATGGGGTCGGCCACGCGGCGTTCGAGGTTACGCGACGCGTACATAGCGCCCGCCGGAGGTGCGCCGCAGCAGGCCGAGCAGCTCCAGCCGGGTGAGCGCGACCGCGGCGTCGCCCGCACCGTCCGCATGACGGCCCGCGGCGGCAACCGTGTCGTGGCCGGCCGCGACCGCCTCGAGCAGCCGGCGCAGTGCCGGATCGAGGTCCGCGGGGAGCGGGCGCTCGGGGACGCGCCGGGCGCCGGCCCCGTAGACGAGGTCGAGGGCCGACTGTGCGCCGGACACCAGATGAGCGCCGTCGGCGATCAGGGCGTTGGTCCCCGCGGCGAGGGAGGACGTGACCTGGCCGGGCACCGCGCCGACCTCGCGGCCGAGGTCGCGCGCGACCGCCGCGGTGACGAGCGCGCCCGACCGCGGTGCGGCCTCGACCACCACGGTCAGCGCGGCCAGCGCGGCGATGAGGCGGTTGCGGGCCGGAAAGCACCAGGGGAACGCGCGCGTGCCGGGCGGCAACTCGGACACCACGCTCCCCGCACCGGCGATCCGGCGGTAGAGGCGTGCGTGGCTGGCCGGATAGGGCACGTCCGCGCCGCCCGCGAGCACCGCCAGCGTGTGTCCGCCGGCGCCCAGGACGCCGTGGTGTGCCGCGCCGTCCACGCCGAGCGCGAGACCGCTGACGACCGGTACGCCCGCCGCGCCGAGGTCGCGCCCGAACGCCCGCGCCACCTCGAGGCCGTAGCTCGACCCCCGGCGCGCCCCCACGACGGCCACCGCGGGCTCCGCGGTCGCCCGGGCCAGCGCCGGCAGGCTGGTGGCGTGCAGCACCGCCGGCGGCGCCTCCAGGTCGCGCAGGGCGGCGGGGTAGGCGGTGTCGCACCGGCAGGCGGCCTCCAGCCCGGCGGCACGGCAGCGCTCCCGCGCGTTCGCCGGGTCGAACGCGCGGTGGCCGGCCCGGACCGGCGCGCCCTTCGTCCCGGCCGCCAGCGCCGCGAGCAGCTCGGCGTCCTCGAGCGCCAGCAGCGCCCGGACCACCGGCGGCCCACCCACGCGCTGCAGCCACGGTGCGAGCGCCGCCACGAGCCAGGTGCGCCGCAGGCAGTCGTCGCATGCGCCCACGCGGGGGCGCGGCGCGCGCCCGTTGGACGTCGCGGGCGTCATCCGGCGACCACCGTCGGCGCCGGCGGGACGTCGCGTGCATCTCCGGGCTCGTGCTGGCGCAGCGACAGCGCGCGCAGCACGTGGGTCGTGCCCACGCGCTCGGCGCCCTCGAGGTCGGCGACTGTCCTCGCCACGCGCAGCACCCGCTGGCGGCCCCGCGGGCTCAGGCGCGTGCGTTCGTGCGCGTCGCGCAGGGCGGCGTCGACGGGTCCCGACAGCGGCACGTGGCGTCGCAGCAGGGCCGGCGTGAGCCGCGCATTGCACGTCGCGCCCGTACCCGCCAGGCGGTGCTCCTGGCGCTCCCGCGCGGCCAGGACGCGCTCGCGGGCCGCGGTCGAGGTCGTCGCCGGCCCGGCCGCGAGGTCGTCGGCGCTCGGGCGCGGCACGCCGATCAGGAGGTCGACGCGGTCGAGCAGCGGCCCGCTCAGGCGCCGGCGATGGCGCGCGATGTCGGGCTCCGAGCAGCGGCATCTCCCCGCCTCGCCGAGGAAGCCGCACGGGCACGGGTTCGTCGCCGCGACCAGCATGAAGCGGGTCGGGAACAGGCTGGCGTGCTGACCGCGCACGACGATCACGTGGCCATCCTCGAGCGGCTGGCGCAGCGCCTCCAGGGCGGGCCGCGCGAACTCCGAGAGCTCGTCGAGGAACAGCACGCCATGGTGGGCGAGGGTCGCCTCGCCGGGCGCAGGCACGGCGCCCCCGCCGACGAGTCCGGATGCCGAGATGCCGTGATGCGGCGCCCGGAAGGGCCGGGTGACGGCAAGGGCCGGCCCGGCGTGGAGTCCGGCCAGGCTGCGGATGCGCGTCACCTCGATGGCCTCGGCCCGGCTCGGCGGCGGCAGGATGCCCGGCAGCCGGCGCGCGAGCATGGTCTTCCCGGTCCCGGGCGGCCCCTCCATGAGGAGGTGATGACCGCCCGCCGCGGCGATCACGAGCGCCTCGACCGGCTCCGTGTGCCCGCGGACGTCCCCGAGGTCCACCTCCGGCTCGCGCTCGGCGTCGTTCGCGGCCGGCGCGGGCGGCGGCATCGGAGCCGGCCGCTCCCCCGCGAGCACCTCGATGACCTCGCGCAGCGTCGTGACCCCGGCGACGCGCAGGCCCTCGACCAGGGCGGCCTCGGCCGCGCGCTCGCGTGGGAGGACGAGCCCCTCCATGCCGAGCCGGCGCGCGCCCTCGGCCACGCTCAATGTTCCGCGCGCGGGGCGCAGCTCACCACCCAGCGAGAGCTCGCCGAAGACGGCCCAGCGCTCCAGGGCCTCGAGCGGCACCTGCCCGCTCGCGGCGAGCAGACCGACGGCGATCGCCAGGTCGAAGCCCGGACCGACCTTGCGTAGGTAGGCGGGCGCGAGGTTGGACGTGATCCGCCGCTGCGGGAACTGAAAGCCCGAGTTGAGCACGGCGGCGTGCACGCGCTCGCGCGCCTCCCGCACCGCCTTGTCGGCCAGGCCCACGACGGCGAAGGCGGGCAACCCGGCGCGGATGTCGACCTCGACCGTGACCGGACGGGAGTCGAGGCCGTCGATGGCGAATGCGGTGACACGGGCCAGCACGACGCCGAAGCTACGGAGGGAGATGTCACGCGGGACGCGTCCGGCGTGCCGATTGCGCGTCGCTCCCGTCGCGCTCCGCCGCCCTTCCTGCGCCCGGGACCACCACCGGTACACGGCGCGTGCCCCGCGCAACGCCCACGGTTCTACGGTCACGGCCGTGTCCAGCGACCTGCGCCACCGACTTGGCGCCCGCGGCGAGCGCCTGGCCGCGGAGCACCTCGAGCGCCGCGGCGTCCGAGTGATCGAGCGCAACTACCGCACGCGCTTCGGCGAGCTCGACCTCGTCGCCTTCGACGGCACCCGGCTCGTCTTCTGCGAGGTCAAGACGCGCCGCGCGGGCAGCGGGCGGCCATGGGACGCCCTCGGCAACCGAAAGCGGACACAGGTCCGAGCAATGGCCCGCCAGTGGTTGGCGGAACGAACTGACCGCCCGCGCACGGCCGACCTTCGCTTCGACGCCATCGGAATAACCATCGACGCCAGGGGCGACCTCGTAGCCCTGGAGCACCTGGAAGGAGCGTTCTGAGAACTGAGAACTGAGAACCGAGAACTACAGCGCCAGCTGCTGATACGCCGCCGACTGAAACGACAGCCGATGCAGCGGCGAGACCCCGCGGGCCATGATCGCCGCGCGGTGCTCGGGAGTGGCGTAGCCGACGTGGGTGGCGAACTCCCAGCCCGGGTGCAGCACATCGGCGCGGTGCATGTAGCGGTCACGCGAGACCTTGGCCACGATCGAGGCGGCCGCGATCGCCGCGCTGCGGGCGTCGCCGCTGATCACGGCCCGCTGCTCATGGCCCACGTTGCCAACCGGAAAGCCGTCGGACAGGCAGACGCAGCCGGGTCGCGCCACACGGATGAGGGCGTCGCGGAGAGCCGCCAGGTTCGTGACGTGCAGGCCGCGGGCGTCGATGCCGCGCGCGCAGCGCGATACCACGGCCACGCGCGTTGCGGCACGCAGCACGATCGGGTACAGGGCCTCGCGCGCCTCGGCGTTGTGCTGCTTGGAGTCGTTGAGCGCCGACAGCGCCCGGATCTCGCGCAGCCCAAGGCGCTCGTAGTCGAACAGCACCGCCGCGGCGACGAGCGGCCCGGCGAGACATCCGCGGCCCGCCTCGTCGGCACCGGCCACGAAGCGCGCCCCCAGTTCCCGATCGAAGGCGAAGAGCCGGCGCGCCGTGGAGCGCTTGGGGCGACGGGCCACGATGCCGCGCATCATGACCGAAGGCCCGGCGGAACCCTTCCGGGCTCCCGGCTCAGAGGAGGCCGATTCGCCCCGGCGGCCAGTAGGTGGCGAACGCCGCACCGATGATCCACTTCTTCGGGACCGGGCCCCAGAAGCGGCTGTCGTCGGAGGAGCCACGGTTGTCCCCCATCATGAAGTAGTCGTCCTTGGGCACGCGGATCGGCCGCGGGAAGTTGCACTCCTCGCCACCGGTGCACGGCTTGATGAACGTCTCCTTCTGCAGCTTGCCGTTGCGGACCACGTGGCCGTCGCGGATCGCGATCGTGTCACCTGGCAGCCCGACCACGCGCTTGATGAAGTTGACGTCGGACCGCGACTTCGTCGGCACGGGACACGCGCGACCGGGAACCGGAGGCACCCCGCAGCGGTTGTCCGCCGACCCGGCGGGCGGGTGGAAGACGAGGATCTTCCCCACGCTGGGATCGGAGAACCGCGTGCCGATGCGGTTGACGAGCACGCGCTGGCCGACCTGCAGGGTGGGCTCCATGGACTCGCTCGGGATCCGATAGGGCTTGACCAGGAATGCCTGGATGCCGAGCGCCAGTGCCAGCGCGGTGGCGACGATCAGGACGAGCTCGAGCAGGGAGCTCGAGGTCGACTTCTTCTTCTTCTTCTTCGCCTTGGTGACGCTCACCGGCGCTCGCCATCGCCGTCGGCCGGCGCCGGCTCCCCGGCGGCGTCGTCCGCGGATTGTGCGGGAGGCTCGGCCTCGGCCTCGGCCTTGTCGGCCGCCTCGGGCTCCGCCTCCTTCTTCTCGTCCGTCTCCTCGGTCTCGACCGCCGCCTCGAGCTCACCCTCGCGCGGCGCCTCGTCGTCCGCCGGCATCTCGCCCTCCGGCAGCGGCGGCTCCTCGGGGACGTGCAGCAGTCCGCCCTCCACGGCCTCCTCGGCCCCGGCGGCGCGGCGCTCGCGGACACGGGCGCGCTTGCCCACGCGCTCGCGCAGGTAGTAGAGCTTGGCTCGGCGCACATCGCCGCGGGCGGCGATCTCGATGCGCTCGATCTTCGGCGAGTGGACGGGGAACGTCCGCTCGACGCCCACGCCGAACGACTGCTTGCGGACGGTGAACGTCTCCCGTACGCCGTGGCCCTGGCGCTTGAGCACCACGCCCTCGAAGACCTGCGTCCGGCGACGCGAACCCTCCACGACCTGGAAATGGACGCGGACGCGGTCGCCCGGGGCGAAGTTGGGAACGCGGCGCAGTTGCGCGCGTTCGAGGCTTTCGATCACGCTGCTCATGGCATAAAGAAAGCGCTGGGCCGGAGGCCCGGCGCGGGCCGCTTATCGTAGCGGTTTCGCCTCGCCGCTCCCCCGGCGTCGCGCCTGCTCCAGTCGCCACTCCCTGATCCGGGCATGGTGGCCGGACAGCAGCACATCGGGTACCTCCCAGCCGCGGTATTGGGCCGGCCGCGTGTAGTGCGGGTACTCGGGCGCGCCCTCGAGCGCCGGACTGAAGGACTCCTCCACGGCCGACGTCTCGTCTCCGAGCGACCCGGGCAGCTTGCGGATCACCGCGTCGCACAGGACCATCGCCGCCAGCTCGCCTCCCGACAGCACGTAGCGCCCGATCGAGACGGCATCGGTCGCGAGATGCTCGACGATCCGCTCGTCGAAGCCCTCGTAGCGCCCGCACAGGAGCGTCAGCGCCCGTTCCGCAGCGAGCTCGGAGGCCAGCTCGTCGTTCAGCAGGCGGCCGCCCGGGGTCAGCGCGACGATCCGGCGCTGCCCGTGGAGCTCGACGGGATCGCGGTCGTAGCGCGCGCGCAGGGCGGCGTCGACGACGTCGACGCGTAGGACCATCCCGGCCCCGCCGCCGAAGGGAGTGTCATCCACCTGGCCGCCCGAGAGCGGGGTGTGGTCGCGGTAGGAGACGTAGTCCAGGGCAAGCCCCCGCTCCGCCGCGTTGCGGACGTGGCGCTGCCCGGCGAACCATTCGAAGGCCTCCGGGAACAGGGTGAAGACATCGATGTCCATCACTTCAGGCCGAGGAAATGCCGGTCGACGTCGATGCGGCGCGCGGCCGGGTCTACGGTGCGAACCGCGTCCCGGACGAGGGGCACGAGCAGGTCGGCGTCGCCCTCGCGCGCCACCTCGAGCGCGTCACACGAGGGCAGTGCGACCAGCCGGCGCACCACCCCCAGCGTCACCTCGCCGTCCGCGACCCGGCAGCCCTCCAGCTCCTCGGCCGAGTACTCGCCCTCCTCGAGCGCCGGGGCGTCGGCCCGCGCCACGCGCAGCTCCTCCCCGCGCAGTGCCCCCGCGGCGTCGCGGTCCTCGCAGCCGTCGAGCCGCAGGATCGGCCGCT
Organism: Solirubrobacteraceae bacterium; assembly: GCA_035997675.1. Taxonomy (GTDB): domain Bacteria; phylum Actinomycetota; class Thermoleophilia; order Solirubrobacterales; family Solirubrobacteraceae; genus JALYZC01. The sequence continues at coordinate 6,412 of DASYIJ010000234.1, read as the reverse complement.
CGTCGGTGCCGGCGCGTCGCACGACCTCCCGCGAGGCGCCGGCGACCTGCACGACAGCGCCCAGCGACAGCAGATCGGCGCGCGCCTGGGTCACGTGGAAGGAGCCGTCGAGCCCGTGCGGCCGCCCGACGCGGCCGACCACGATGCCGTCAGTCGACGATGTCGACGAGGACACGGCGGTTCTCCTTCACCGCGGCGGCCTTCACCACCGTGCGCAACGCCGCCGCCGTGCGCCCACCGCGCCCGATCACCTTGCCGTAGTCGTCGTCGGCGACCGAAAGCTCGAGCACGACGGTGCCGTCGTCCTCCTCGAACTGCTCGACCTCGACGGCCTCGGGCTCGTCGACCAGCGCCTTGGCGAGGTACTCGAGCAGCTCCTTCATCGCGCGGCCCTCCCGCGGCCAGCGGTGGCGCTACCGCCCGGAGGGCGGGATGCCCTGGATCTTGAGCAGCTTGCGCACCGTGGAGGTCGGCTGCGCGCCGCGGGCGAGCCAGGCGCGCACGCGATCCTCGTCGAGCGAGACGGTGGACGGGTTGGTCTGGGGGTTGTAGTGGCCCACGGCCTCGATCACGCGACCATCGCGCGGCGAGCGCTGGTCGGCGACGACGACCCGCCAGATGGGGTCCTTCTTCCCGCCGATGCGGGTGAGTCGGAGACGAACGGACATGCGGCGCAGAAGAGTAGCGCCCCGGTGCAACGAGCACCCGGCTCAGTTCGAAGTTGTCAGTTGTCAGAGGTCAGTTGTCAGAGCTAAGGACCTCACCGGCCCTCACTACTGACAACTGAAAACTGACAACTCCTACCGCGCCTGCCTCATCAACGCCCCCAGATCCGGCATCTTCCCCTTCCCCAGCCCCTTCATCAGCTTCCGCATCTGGTGGAACTGCTTGACGAGCTGGTTGACCGCCTGCACGTTGGTGCCCGAGCCGCGGGCGATCCGCAGCCGGCGCGAGCCCTTGATCAGCTCCGGGCGGCGGCGCTCCTCCAGGGTCATGGACAGGATGATCGCCTCGATCCGGTCGAGCTCGCGCTCGTCGATCTTCAGTCCGCGCAGCTCCTTGGCGCCGGCCATGCCCGGGATCATGCCGAGCAGGTTGCTGAGCGGCCCCATGCGGCGGACCTGCTTCATCTGGGAGAGGAAGTCCTCGAGCGTGAACTCGGCCCGGCGCAGCTTGCGCTCCATCTCGGCCGCCTCGCCGGCGTCCACCTGGGACTCGGCCTTCTCGATGAACGTGAGCACGTCCCCCATGCCGAGGATCCGCTGGGCCATCCGGTCCGGGTGGAAGCGCTCGAACTGGTCGAGCTTCTCGCCCGTGGAGGCGAACAGGATCGGCTTGCCGGTCACGGCCTTCACCGACAGCGCCGCGCCGCCGCGGGCATCGCCGTCGAGCTTGGTCATCACCACCCCGTCGAAGGGTGCGACCGCCCCGAACTCCTGCGCCACGTTGACCGCGTCCTGGCCCGTCATGGCGTCGACGACGAGCAGCACGCTGTGCGGCACGATCGCCTTCTTGATCGCCGCCAGCTCGTCCATCAGCTCCTTGTCGACGTGCAACCGGCCCGACGTGTCGACGATCAGCACGTCCTTGCCCTGCTCGGTCGCCCGGTCGCGGGCCCAGGTGGCGATCTCGACGGGATCGCCGTCGGTTCCGCGCTCGTAGACCTCGGCGCCCGCCTGGCCGCCGACCTTGACGAGCTGCTCGACCGCCGCGGGCCGGTAGACGTCACACGCCGCGACGGCGACCGACGACGAGTGCTCCGCGCGCAGATGCCGGGCCAGCTTGGCCGTCGCGGTGGTCTTGCCCGAACCCTGCAGCCCGGCCATCAGGATCACCGTCGGCGGCCGGGGCGAGAAGGTGATCCCCGCGCCGGCGCCACCCATCAAGGTCGTCAGCTCCTCGTCGACGATCTTGATCACCTGCTGGCCCGGGTTGAGGTGGCCGATGACCTCCTCGGTCAGGCAGCGCTCCTTCACCGACGCCGTGAACGACTTGACGACCCGGAAGTTGACGTCGGCCTCCAGCAGCGCGAGCCGGATCTCGCGCATGACCTTGTCGACGTCGTCCTCGGTCAGCGTCCCGCGCTGGCGGACGTCGGTCAGGGTCTCCTGCAGCTTCTCCGACAGGGAGTCGAACATCGGCAGCCTCTGAGGCTACCCGGCGGCCGCGCGCGCTCCCGGCATCGCCCGCGCCAGCTCGGCGGAGTCCATCAGCACGACGCCGATCCCCTCTAGCTCCGCGAGGCCGCGGTCGTACATGCCGGACACGGCGTCGGGCGCCACGACGAGGCGAAAGTCCCGCTCGCTGGCCTCGTAGATCGACGTGCGCGGGCAGTTGGGCCAGTTGGCCCCGCAGAAGACGATCGTGTCCACGCCGAGCGCGTGCAGGTGGTCCTCGAGGGCCGTCTCGTAGAACGCGCCCCAGCGCGGCTTGTATAGCGCCCACTCCCGCGGGCCGAGGGGCTGCAGCTCGCCGGCCAGCAGCCGCTCGGCATCGAGCGGCGGGGCATCCTCGGGCACCAGCCCGGCCGCCAGCTCGGCGCCTTCGTCGCCGGGAGCCAGGATCCGCGCGCCGCCCTCCACCAGCTCGCGACGGCAGGGATCGACGTTGCTGCCGTCCGCGCGGTAAAGCCGCAGGACGTGCACGATCGGCCGCTCGGCGCGGCGGAAGGCCTCGGCGACGTGCGCCATCGCCTCGAGCGCCGCCGTGGTCCCGGGAATCTCGAGCGCCCGGCCGTCGAGCGTGTCGCGCTGGACGTCGATCGTCACCAGCGCGGCGCGGTCGAGGTGCGGAGCGGTGTGGAGACCCTCGCTCACGGGTTCGATCCGGTCCCTACGGCCGCGGCGGCGGCGGTCCGTTCCCCGGGTCCGGCCCGCCGCGGCCCTGCAGCGCCGAGCCGATGTTCCCCAGCGCCTGGGTGAACTCCGACGGGATCACGAAGATCTTGTTCGCCGGGCCCTGCGCGAGCTGCGGCAGCATCTGCAGGTACTGATAGCTGAGCAGCTCCTGGTCCGGCCGGCCCTCGTGGATCGCCTGGAACACCGTCTCGATCGCCTTGGAGTCGCCCTCGGCCCGCAGGATCGCCGCCGTCTTGGCGCCCTCGGCCTTCAGCACCGCCGACTGCTTCTCGCCCTCGGCGGTGAGGATCGCCGACTGCTTGACGCCCTCGGCGGTGAGGATCGCGGCCCGGCGGTCACGCTCGGCGCGCATCTGCTTCTCCATCGCCTCCTGGATCGAGCCCGGCGGGTCCACCGACTTGATCTCCACGCGGTTGACGCGGATGCCCCACTTGCCCGTGGCCTCGTCGAGGACGACCCGCAGCTGCTGGTTGACGTTGTCGCGTGAGGTGAGCGTCTCCTCCAACGTCATGGAACCGATCACGTTGCGCAGCGTCGTGACCGTCAGCTGCTCGATCGCCTGGAGCGGGTTGGCGATCTCGTAGGTGGCCGACTTGGGGTCGGTGACCGTGAAGTAGAGGACGGTGTCGATCTGGACCACGAGGTTGTCCTCGGTGATCACGGGCTGGGGCTGGAACGCCACCACCTGCTCGCGCAGGTCGATCAGCGGCTTGAGCCGGTCCATGAACGGGACGAGGATCGTCAGCCCCGGCGTAAGGGTCCGCTGGTAGCGCCCGAGGCGCTCGACGATCCCCGCGCGGGCCTGCGGGATGATCCGGATCGTTCGCGCGGCCACGAAGATGAAGAACACCGCGACGACGATGAGCACGATCAGTCCGGCCATGAATCCTCCCTGGGGTTTGGGTTCCGCGTCCTAGTCATGGACCAGGGCGGTGGCGCCGCGGATCTGGATGACCTCCACGCGCTCGCCGATGTCGAAGGTGCGGTCCTCATCGTATGAGCGGGCCGTCCAGACCTCGCCGTTGTCGAGCCGTATGGCTCCGACCGCCTCCAGGTTGGCGACGCGCTCGACGACCGTGCCCTTGCCCCCGACCAGGGCGGCGGTGCCCGTTCGCAACTGCGCCGGCTGCTTGCGGTGCGAGCGCGCGATCGGCCGTACGACGAGCAGCAGGAGGAGCGAGGTGATGGCGAACACCGCCCACGAGGCGATCAGGCCTCCGCCGACGGCGGACACGAGGGCGGCGAGCAGCGCGCCCCCGGCGAAGGGCGCGAGGAAGAAGCTCAGGGTGAGCATCTCGCCAACGGCGAGCACCACCGCGGCGATGATCCAGACCGTCCAGGTCATAGGCCGGCCGAGCTTACCCGCTCAACTCAGCAGCGCGCGGGCGAAATCCTCGGGGTCGAAGGGCCGCAGGTCCTCGAGCGACTCCCCCACTCCGATCAGCTTCACCGGTATCCCGAGCTCGCCCGCGATGGCCAGCGCGATGCCGCCCTTGGCGGTGCCGTCGAGCTTCGTCATGACGATGCCGGACACGGGAACCACCTCGCCGAACATTCGCGCCTGGCGCACACCGTTCTGCCCCGTGGTGGCGTCAATCGTCAGCAGCGTCTCGTGCGGGGCGCCCGGAAGCTGCTTGTCGATGACGCGCGCGACCTTCCCCAGCTCGGCCATCAGGTCGTCCTGGGTGTGCAGGCGGCCGGCGGTGTCGACGATCACGACGTCCGCGCCGTCGCGCCGCGCGGTCGCCACGGCGTCGAACGCCACCGCGCCCGGGTCGGACTCGGGCGCGCCGCGCACGAAGGCGGCGTCCGCGCGCTTGGCCCACTCCTCGAGCTGCTCGACGGCGGCGGCGCGGAAGGTGTCCGCGGCGCCGATCACGACGGTGCGGCCCAGCGTGTGGCGCAGGTGCCACGCCAGCTTGCCGATCGTCGTGGTCTTGCCGGTGCCGTTGACGCCGACGACGAGCAGCACGGTGGGCTCGTGGACGAGGCTGATGCGGTCCGCGCCGGGCTCGGCCGGCGCCGCCAGCTCGGCCAGCAGCTCGGTCAGCCGCTGCGTCAGCGCCGGGCCGTCCAGTTCGCCCTCCTGCGCCTCGCGCTCTAGGCGCTCGACCACCTGCGCGGTCGTCCGCGCCCCCACGTCGGCGTGGATCAGCGCCTCCTCCAGGCGCTCCCACGTCTCCGCGTCGAGCTGGTCGAACAGCGTCGAGGAGACCTCGGCCGAGATCGCCTGACGGGTCTTCTGCATGTTCTCCCGGAGGCGCCGGAAGAAGCCGCGGCGCTCCTCCTGGCGATCCGGCTCGGCCTCGTCCGCGGACGCGGGCTCCGCGCCGGTGACGAACAGGTCCTGCCAGTCGCGGGCCACGGCGATCCGCGACGATATCAGCGTGTCCGAGGTCGAATTCCGCGCCGAGCGGGCGGACGCGCGAGCCGCGCGGGCGCTGCTCGACGCCTACGCGGACGACCTGCGCGGCCGCCTCGGCGAGTTCGACGAGACGCGTGGCGTCACGGCCGACCCCGACGAGATGACACCGCCCGCGGGCATCTTCCTGGTCGGCTACGCCGACGGCGAGGCCGTCGCGTGCGGCGGGTACAAGGTCCGGTCCGACGGCGCCGAGATCAAGCGCATGTGGGTGGCTCCGGCGGCGCGTCGGCGCGGCGTTGGGCGTCGCCTGCTGGCCGCGCTGGAGGACGCGGCACGCGCGGCCGGCCACCGCCGGGTGGTGCTCGACACCTCGGCGGGCCAACCGGAGGCCCTGGCCATGTACCGCCGGCTCGGCTACGTCGAGGTGCCCGACTACAACGGCAATCCCTACGCCGCCCACTGGTTCGAGAAGGCGGTGTGAGGCGGCGCGCTCAGGCGTTACCTCGCCGGCGTGTCGGACCAGGTGACGGGCATGGGCTAGGCGGCGTCGGCGGCCGCCTCTCCTGCTTCGCGCGGGAGGCGCCGCGAGATCACTTTGGAGACCCCGTCGTCGCCCATGGAGACGCCGTACAGGGTGTCGGCGGCCTCCATCGTGCGCTTCTGGTGCGTGACCACGATGAACTGGGCGTCGCCCGAGTAGCGGCGCAGCAGGGTGAGGAAGCGGTCGATGTTGAGGTCGTCGAGCGCGGCCTCGACCTCGTCGAGCACGTAGAACGGACACGGCCGGGCGAGGAAGATCGCGAACAGGAAGGCCAGCGCGGTCAGCGACTTCTCGCCCCCCGAGAGGAGAGACAGCCGCTTCATCGACTTACCCGCGGGGGTCATCTCGATCTCGACGCCGAGCTCCTCGTCCTCGTCCTTGGGGCGTTCGGCCTCGGCGTCCTCCGCGGCGCCGTCGCCGTCGCCGTTCTCGGACGCCGGCGCGCCGCCGAGGACCGGCCGCGGGCCACGGTCCTCGCGCACCAGCCGCAGGCGGCCGCGACCGCCCGGGAAGAGCTGGGAGACGACCTCCTCGAAGTTCTTCGCCGCGGCTTCGAACGTCGTCTCGAACGCGTCGCGGATGCGGCGGTCGGTCTCGGCGATTAGCGATTCCAGCTCGCGCATCGCCGTCTCGAGGTCCCGGCGCTGC
>DASYIJ010000231.1:0-23095 GCA_035997675.1 Solirubrobacteraceae bacterium | reverse complement strand
GTCGTCTCCATTCCGCTGCGCTACATGCACTCGCCCGTCGAGATGATGCAGCTCGACGACGTGCACGCGTGCGCCCGCCTGATCGCCGGGTTCGCCCAGCGCCTCAGTCCGGCCACGTCGTTCGAGCGCTGAGCGCCGCGGCGGTACGCTCGCCGGACCAGCAACCCGAGGAGACCCCATGGACCTGCGCGAAGTGCAGCGACCGCTGAAGGACCGGTACCGCGAGGACCCGGACGCCTCGCGCATCACGCTCAGCGCCCGCGGCAGCACGACGGACCAGCCGGTGACCTGCTCGGTCGACATCGGCCGCATGGTCTACGAGGCCCAGGCGCATCCGGGCGTCGGCGGGCCGGGCACGGGCGCGTGTTCGGGGGACCTCCTGCTGGGCGCGCTCGCCGCCTGCGCGCAGGTGACGACGCAGATGGTCGCGACGGCCATGGGCATCCCCTTCGAGCGGATCGAGGTCGTCGTCGACGGCGACCTCGACCTGCGCGGCACGCTCGGCGTCGACCGGGACGTCGCGGTGGGCTTCGACGCCATCCGCGTGCGCCTCGAGGTCGATGCGCCCGAGGCCAGCTCCGAGCAGCTCACCGCGCTGCACGAGAAGGCCGAGCGTTACTGCACGGTGCTCCAGACCCTGCGCACGCCGCCGGCGATCGAGACGACGCTCACCGCCTGACCCAGGCCCGGCGTGCTGCTGCTCCTCTTCGACATCGACGGCACGATGCTGCTGAAGGCGTCCGCCGAGCACGCCGCCAGCATGCACGCCGCGCTGCGCGAGGTCCACGGCATCGCCGACCCCGCGGCCGCGCATGTCGCCGCCGCCGGACGCACGGACGGTCAGATCGCCCGGCAGATCCTCCTCCACTGCGGCGTCGGCGCGGAGCGGATCGACGTGCGCGCCGCCGAGGTGCGCGAGGTCACCTGCCGCGAGTTCGGGCACCGGTGCCCGCCCGACCTTCGTGACCGCGTCGCGCCGGGCATGGCCGAGCTGCTCGACGAGCTGGCCGAGGACGAGGACGTGGTCACCGCACTGCTGACCGGCAATTACGAGCCGATCGCGCGCCTGAAGCTCGAGCGCGCCGGGCTCGGCCGCCATTTCGCGGACGGGCAGGGCGCGTTCGGCTCCGATCACGAGGACCGGGCGGCGCTGCCACCGATCGCGCGCCGCCGCGCCGCCGTCAACGGGCGGCCCCATCCGCGGGAACGCACCGTGGTGATCGGCGACACGCCGTCGGACGTCGCCTGCGCGCGCGCCGACGGCGTTCGCTGCCTCGCGGTGGCCAGCGGGCCGTACCCCGCAGCGGACCTGCGCGGCGCCGACGCGGTGGCGGCCGACGCGCGGGAGCTAGCCGGACTGCTCGCTAGATTCGGCTGAGTGGTCGTTGCCCTGATCGGCCGGGCGCTGGCGTGGGTACTCAACGCCGTCGCCAACCCTCCGGTCCCGCGACGTTTCGGCGTGCACCTGCGGCGCTTCGTCCTGCTGCTCGTCGCGCTCGCCGCGCTGTGCCTGGCCCCGCTGTACCTGTCGCCGCATGCCGCCCGGATCGTCGCGGCGGTGCTGGTCGGCGTGGTCCTGGTCACCGCGCTGATCGCCGCCACCACGTTCCGACGGCTGCTCGAACGCTTCGTGCACGGCGACACGCTCGTGATGTTCTCCGGGCGGGTGCGCCTGACCGTGCCGACGCTCGGGCGCCAGGTGCGGGCCCTCGAAGGCCTGGCCGCGGTCCTGCGGCGCACCGGTCTCGCGCTGCCGGCGCTGCTGTTCTTCTGCGGCTGGGCCCTCGTCTACATGCTGATCTGGGCGCACAGTCCGGACGCATGCTCACTCGATCTCTCGAAGCCGTGCTCCGGGGCCTTCCAGGGCGCGGGACACCACCCCACCTTCGGGGACTTCCTCTACTTCGCGACCAACATGGCGTTCGCCAACCCGGCACCGGACTTCATCGCTCACAGCCGGCTGGCCCACACCGCGGCGACGATCGAGGTCCTGACCGGGATCGGCCTCGTCACGCTCTACGCCGGATCGTTCTTCGGGATCGGCCGGCGCGGTGACGTCGTGACCGACGAAGCCGGCGAGCCCGCGGCGGGATGACCCCGTTCGGGTCGCTGGACTTCCTCTACATCCCGAGCCGCGACGTCGCGGCGGGCGTCCGCCGCTTCACCGAAGAGCTCGGCGCGGAGGCCGTCTTCGCGATCGAGGCCTTCGGCGCACGCGTCGCGATGGTGCGGTTGAGCGATGAGCCCCCGGCCGTCGTGCTCGCCGACCATCTCGAGGGCGAGCGGCCGATCCTCGTCTACCGCGTCGAGGATCTCGACGCGGCCTCGAGCGCGCTCGCGGACCGGGGTCGCGACCCGGGGCGCGAGCTCGGGATGCCCCACGGCCCCTGCTACTCGTTCGAGCTCCCCGGCGGCCACCGGATCGCGATCTACCAGCTCACCCGGCCCGGCGCCGACCAGCGCCTCGGCGGGCGTTTCGACTTCTAGGAGCGAACGAGCTTCTTGTAGGTGATGCGGTGGGGGCGGTCAGCCTCGTCGCCGAGCTGCTCGCGCCGCCGGGCCTCGTATGACTCGAAGTTGCCCTCGAACCACGTCACCTGCGAGTCGCTCTCGAACGCGAGGACATGGGTCGCGATGCGATCCAGGAACCAGCGGTCGTGGGAGATCACGACGGCGCATCCCGCGAACGAGAGGAGCGCCTCCTCGAGCGCGCGGAGCGTGTCCACGTCGAGGTCGTTGGTCGGCTCGTCGAGCAGGAGCAGGTTGCCGCCGGTGCGCAGCAGCTTCGCCAGGTGCAGGCGATTGCGCTCGCCGCCGGAGAGCTTGCCCACCTGCTTCTGCTGGTCCGATCCCTTGAAGTTGAAGCCCGCGACGTAGGCCCGCGAGTTGACCCACTGCTCCCCCACCCTGAGCTTCTCCTCGCCGCCGGAGATCTCCTCCCACACGGTCTTGCCGGCGTCGAGCGCGTCGCGCGACTGATCGACGTAGGCGAGGTCCACGGTCTCGCCGAGCCGCAGGGCGCCGGCGTCGGGGGCCTCGTCGCCCGTGATCATGCGAAAGAGCGTGGTCTTGCCGGCGCCGTTGGGCCCGATCACGCCGACGATGCCGGCACGCGGGAGCGAGAACGAGAGGTCCTCGATCAGCAGCCGGTCGCCGAACCCCTTGCGCAGCTCGTCGGCCTCCAGCACCACGTCCCCCAGCCGCGGACCGGCCGGGATGTGGATCTGGACCTGGTCGAGCTTGACGTTGCGGTCCTCGGCCAGCAGCGCGTCGTAGCGCGCCAGGCGCGCCTTGTTCTTCGTCAGCCGCGAGGAGGCGTTCATGCGCACCCACTCGAGTTCCTGCTCGATGGTCTTGCGCCGCGCCACATCGGCGCGCTCCTCCTGGGCAAGCCGGGCCTGCTTCTGCTCCAGCCAGCCCGAGTAGTTGCCCTTGAACGGGATGCCGCGCCCGCGGTCGAGCTCGAGGATCCAGCCGGCGACGTTGTCGAGGAAGTAGCGATCGTGGGTGACCGCGACGATCGTGCCGGCGTACTCGGCCAGGTGACGCTCGAGCCACGCGACGGACTCGGCGTCCAGGTGGTTGGTCGGCTCGTCGAGCAGCAGCAGGTCGGGCTGGCGCAGGAGCAGGCGGCACAGCGCCACGCGCCGGCGCTCTCCGCCCGAGAGCGTCGTGACGTCGGCGTCGCCCGGCGGGAGGCGCAGCGCGTCCATGGCGGTGTCGACCGCGGTGTCGAGGTTCCAGGCGTCGGCGGCGTCGATGCGCTCCTGCAGCCGCGAGAACTCGTCCGCGGTCTCGTCGCTGTAGTTGGCCGAGAGCTCGTTGAAGCGGTCGAGGAGGGCGCGCACCTCGGCGACGCCGTCCTCCACGTTTCCGCGCACGTCCTTGGACTCGTCGAGCGCCGGCTCCTGCTCGAGCAGACCGACGCCGGCGCCCGGCGCGAGCTGCGCGTCGCCACGGAACTCGGTGTCGACGCCCGCCATGATCCGCAGCAGCGTGGACTTCCCGGCGCCGTTGGGGCCGAGCACGCCGATCTTGGCCCCCGGGAAGAAGGCCAGCGTGATGTCCTTGAGCACCTCCTTGTCGGGTGGGTGCACCCGACTCAGGCGGTGCATCGTGTAGATGTACTCGCCGGACACGAGCGGGCAAGGATAGAAGGGGTTGTTGGCGCAGGCCCGTCCGTCTCTCTCAAGAACCCCTCAAGCGCCGTCGCTACCGTGCGCGGATGCGCTCCCTTGCCGCCTGGTGCCTGCGCCATCGCCGCCTCGTGCTCGCCGTGTGGGTGGCGGCGCTCGTCGGGATCGGCGGTGTTGCCGGGACGGTGGGCGCCTCCTACAGCTCGAACTTCAGCCTTCCCAGCTCGGACTCCCAGCGCGCCAACGACCTGCTCAAGCGCAGCTTCCCCGCGCAGGCGGGCGACCAGGCCCAGGTCGTGTTTCACGTCAAATCGGGCAGCGTCACCGATCCTGCGGTCCGCGCACGGATGCAGCCGGCCTTCGCGCAGATGGCCCGCACGCCGCACGTCGTCGCGGTGCAGAGCCCCTACGCGGCGGCCGGGGCGAATGCGGTGTCACGCGACGGCCGCACCGCCTACGCGGTCGTGCGCTTCGACCAGCGGGCCAACACGCTGCCGAAGGCCGACGCGCTGCGCGTGATCGACCTCGCGCACGGCGCGGCGGGATCCGGTCTCCAGGTCGAGGCCGGCGGCCAGCCCATCGAGCGCGCCCAGAATCAGTCGGGCAGCACCCAGTCGGGTATCGGCCTGCTGGCGGCGATCATCGTGCTCCTCTTCACCTTCGGGTCCGTGGTCGCGATGGGCATGCCGATCATCACGGCGCTGTTCGCCCTCGGGGTCGGACTCAGTCTCGTGACGCTCGCCACGAGGGTGTTCGACGTGGCCGACTTCTCTCCGCAGTTGGCGGCGATGATCGGCCTGGGCGTGGGGATCGACTATGCGCTGTTCGTCGTCACGCGGTACCGGGCCGGGCTGCGCGAGGGCCTCGACGTGCGCGAGGCGGTGGTCACGGCGATCGACACCGCGGGGCGAGCCGTGTTCTTCGCGGGAACGACCGTGATCGTCGCGCTGCTGGGCATGTTGCTGCTCGGGGTCACGTTCCTCCGCGGCCCGGCGGTCGCATCCGCACTGGCCGTGCTGTTCACGATGATCGCCTCGCTCACGCTGCTGCCGGCGCTGCTCGGCATGCTCGGGCGACGGATCGACCGGTGGCGCTTCCCGATCGGCAAGGGCGCCACCGGCGGCGGCGAGGGCTGGGGCCGCTGGGCTCGCTTCGTCCAGCGCCGCCCCTGGCCGCTCGCGCTCGGAGCCACCGCGCTGCTGCTCACGCTCTGCATCCCCACCCTGTCGCTGCGTCTGGGTTCGAGCGATGCCGGCTCGGATCCGGCGAAGACGACGACGCGGAAGGCCTACGACTTGCTCGCGCAGGGCTTCGGGCCGGGATTCAACGGGCCGCTCCAGGTCGTGGCCCAGCTGCCGCATTCCGGCGACCTCGCCACCGCGGCCCGGCTGCGCGCCGCCGTGGCGGCGCAGCGCGGCGTCGCCACCGTGACGCCCGCGCAGCTGAGCCCCACGGGCGGCGTCGCGGTCCTGACCGCCTACCCGTCGACGTCGCCCCAGAGCGCCTCGACCCAGGCGCTCGTCACCCACCTCCGCGACGCGACGGTCCCGCAGATGCGGGCCGCGACCGGCGCGCAGGTGCACATCGGCGGCCCGACCGCGGTGTTCGACGACCTCGGCCACACGCTCACCGGGAAGCTCCCGCTGTTCATCGGCGTCGTCGTGCTCCTGTCCGCGCTGCTGCTGATGGCCGTGTTCCGCTCCGTGCTGGTCCCGCTCAAGGCGGTGCTCATGAACGTGCTGAGCATCGGCGCGGCCTTCGGGGTCGTGGTCGCCGTCTTCCAGTGGGGCTGGCTCGCGAGCCTCATCGGGGTGGACCGCACCGGACCAATCGAGTCGTTCCTGCCGGTGATGCTCTTCGCGATCGTGTTCGGGCTCTCGATGGACTACGAGGTGTTCCTGATGTCGCGCGTGCACGAGGAGTGGGTGCGCCGCCGCGACGCCTCGCGCGCCGTGGTCGAGGGCGTGGCCACCACGGGCCGCGTGATCACCGCCGCCGCCACGATCATGGTGTGCGTCTTCGCGTCGTTCGTGCTCGGCGACTCGCGCGTGATCAAGCTGTTCGGCGTCGGGCTCGCCTCCGCCGTGTTCATCGACGCGTTCGTGATCCGCACGGTGCTCGTGCCGGCGATCATGGAGCTGCTGGGCAGGCGGGCGTGGTGGCTCCCCGGCTGGCTGGATCGCCGGCTGCCGCGGGTCGCGGTCGAACCGCAGGAAGCGCCCGAACCCTCGCCCGCGTAGCCGCAGATCCGACATCTGCCGCTACCGTTAAGGGTTCATGCCCGCGGTCTTCGACATCGAACAGGCGCTCCTGCTGCTCGAGCTCGAGGCACCGTTCGACCAGCGCGCCGTGCAGCTCGCACGCCGCCGGCTCGCGAAGCAGTGGCACCCGGACCTCGCGCCCGCAGGCCGCCAGCACGAGCACCAGCGCCACCTGCAGGCCGTCAACCGCGCCGCCGACGAGCTCGAGTCGATCGCCGAGTCGTTTCGGGGCGGCCGGGTGTCGGCCACGGCGGTCAAGGCCTCGGCGGCGGCCGCCCGCCAGGCCCGCGCCGAGGAGGGCCGACGCGCCTACGAGGAGGAGCAGCGCGCGCGCGAGGCGGCGGCCGACCGCAGCCGCAACGACCCGTTCGGTGACCGCATGCCCGACCACTCCGTCGTGCACCGCTACGCGCGCTGTGTCTCCTATCCGGAGTGGGGCGTGGGCACCGTCACCGGCATCTACTTCACCGGCAGCGACGACGACGCCCAGCAGTGGGCGCGCGTCCGTTTCGCCGTCGGCGTGCGCACCATCCCGGCCGGATCACTCCAGTTCGTGGACTTCTCCAAGCCCGACCCCGGCGCGGACCGCGTGCAGCGGTTCATGACCGCCGCCCAGCACGCGATGGCCGAGGGCGACTATCCGCTGGCCGCGCAGCGGCTGGTGTACGCCCGCGACGCCGAGCCCACGAACGCCGCCGTGCTGCGCCTCATGACGCTGGCCTTCTGGCAGAGCGGCAACCTCCCCGCCGCCGGACGCGCCGTGCGCGACTGGGCGCGCGTCGAGAACGACCGTCCGACGCCACACCGCTTCGCATCGCGCATCTACGAGGACATGAACGCGATCCCGCTGGCCGCCGAGGCCGCCGAGCGGGCCGCCGACCGGGCGCCCGGCGACGCGTCCGCGTGGGAGCGGCTCGGGCGGCTGCGCCTGGCACAGCTCGACGGCCCGGGCGCAATACCCCCGCTCGAGCGCGCGCGCCTGATCGAGCCGAGCCTCGAGGGGCTGCTCGACCTGGCTCTCGCCCATCACCTCGCGGGCGAGGTCGGCACCGAGGTGTCGGTGTGCGAGGAGGCGATCCGGCTGTCGCCCGAGTCCGGCCCGGCATGGGCCCGCTTCGCCCACGCGCTGGCGCGCACCGAACGCGTCGCCGAGGGCATCCAGGCCTGTGAGCGCGCGCTCGAGTTGGGCGATGACGCCGAGGTGGCCGGGCTGCTGAAGGACCTGCGCGAGCGCACCCCCCGGGTGCTTCCGGACCGCAGCGCCGCCGCCTGAGAGCCGGCCGACTGTCTTTTTCGCGATGCCGACGCGAACCCGCGCGGACGTTTACGCGGAGCGGCGCATCTCCGCCTCGGCGTCGTGCGGGTCGGTGTACGTCCGCCCGTGCACGAGGCGGTGGTCGCGCACCCACCAGACGAACGCGATCTCGCTGTCGGTGATGAACGCCGGGCTGGCGGACCGGGCGTAGACGCGTCCGCGCGCGAGCACTCGTTCGTCGGCGCCGCGGTACTCGTGGATCGTGACGCGGAACTCGGCCCAGGTCCGGCCCAGGTCAGCGAGATAGCGGCGCATGCCGGCGTGGCCCTCGTAGGGCTCGCGTCCCGCCAGCTCGGACGAGGCGGGCTCGAACACGATGTCGTCGGCCATCACCTCGACCATGGCGTCGGCGTTGCGGCGCGCGAACGCGTCGAACAACCGCTCGACGACGGCGACGTTGGAAGCGGCGGCGGCGGCGTCCGATCCGTTGAGGGAGTCGGCCCCCGCCACGCGGTCAGCCGCGGCCGTGGACCTTGGGCGGGATCTCGCGCTCGCGGGCGGGGATGTGCGCCGACGCGGGGCGGGAGGCGCCGCCCGACGCGGAGGCGGCGCTCGAGGTGCGTGCGCTCGCCTTGCGACCCCACGCGACCGCGGTGGCGGCGTAGCGCAGCAGCGCCGGCCAGGTCGCGGCATCGACCGCCCCGGTCTGGGAGACGCCCTTCGCGGCCTGGAAGCGCAGCAGCGCCGCGCGCGTGTTCGTGCCCAGGCCCCCGTCCACCTTGACCGGGAAGCCGGCGGAGACGAGGTGCTGCTGCGCCCACACGACGAGATCGCCGCGGGCTCCGCGTCGCAGCGTCGGGTAGCCCATCCGCGGCGCCGAGGCGCGCGTCGTCAGGGGCGAGACCAGGGCGTTCCAGCCGCGCGTCGTCGTCTCCTGCCAGTCCCACCAGTTCACGCCGCTGGCGCCGTAGGCGGTCGCGAGCGTCCGGAAGCGGGCGATCGAGGACGGCGACGGGTTCTCGTAGAGCTGGCCGAGCGGGTAGATGCGCCGGCCGAACAGGCGGTTGTAGGTGTAGGTGTGCGAGAAGACGGCGTCGACGCTCGTGCCGATGGCCTTCCAGTACATCTGCGGAAGGTTGTACTGCGCGCCGTTGGGCCCCAGGAAGACCGAATAGGGAAAGCTGAGGTGGTAGTCGACGTAGGGGAACGGTGCGACGCCCAGCGGGTAGCTCGACCCGATCCGCGCCCGCAGCGCCCGGATGTAGCGGTCGGCCTGGGCGTAGCGCCCCTCGTACTCGGACTCGGCGTCGATGACCAGGCAGTCGGCGCCGCGCGTCACCGCGGTCGCGCCGAGCTTGGCCTCGGTCTCGGGAGCTCTGCCGTAGACGTACTGCCAGCCGCAGACCTTGAGGCCCTGCGCCTTCAGCGCGGCCACATAGGAGCGGCTGAACTGGGTCCACATGTAGGGCCCGTCGGAGCTCTTGAGGAAGACCGTGCGGATGCCGTAGCGGCGGGCCTTGGCACCGATCGCCGCCGGGCTACCGCCGCTGGAGCGCGACGCGACCCAGATCCACATCCCCGTGCCGTCGAACGGATTGGAGGCACTGCGCCGCGCCGCGGCGTCCGCGGAGGGGGCGAGCAGGCCCAGCAGCAGGCAGGCGACGAGCGCCAATAGGGGCGTTTCCCTACGCCAACTCCGCCTCATAAGACTTCTCCGTTCCACGATCCTTGTGATGTGCGCCTACGAGGTGAGCTGACGGGCTCGCGCTGATCGTGCTGCGCGTCGGCCGCAGCTGCGGCCGATTGGCCCCCGGCCGCGCCCCACGTCGACGCGACCAATGGTTCCCCCGCTTTGCGGGCGCGCAGAGCGCCTGCAAACTCGGCGAATTTCCGTTGCGACTAGTTGTAACAGAAGGATGTGGGCAAGGTTGCGTTTCTTCCCCACGCGGAAATTGCGAAATGTCCGGCGCGAACGGTCCGGTCCGCGAGCTACCGTTTCGTCATGGGCCGGACGGAGTCGCGCCCCAATCCGCGCAGGTGCCCCGATTGTGGAGGTTGGGTGTGGGCCGTGGCCGGACGCGTGTTCCCGGAGGCGTGCCCGCGTTGCATGGCCGAGTTCCGCGGCGGCGTGGCGACGCCGATACTCGATGGAGGACGTCGCCGCTCACGGCTGCGCCGCTGGCTTGACAACCGTCGCAGCGGCGACGGACCGCAGGCGCGCCGCGCCGCCTAGGCGGCGCGCGTGGACTGCTCGAGCAGGTAGACGAACGACGCGTAGTCCGCGCCGGTCGCCTGCTGCAGACCGATCTCGCAGGTGCGGTTGCTGCACAGGTGCGCGTCGAAGCGCCGACCGTCGAGCTCGGCGGCCTCGTCGCGCGTCGCCGCCGCCGTCAGCTCGGGGTGCAGCAGGCCGCGGTCCCCGGCGAACCCGCAGCAGGTCGCGGCCACCGGGACGTCGACCTCATCGGCGAGCGCGCCGGCCAGCGCCTCGAGCTTGCCGTTCAGACCGAGGTGGCGGGTGGAGCAGGGCGGATGCACAGTGGCGGTGGCGGCGCGGCGCGTCACGGTGAGGCGGGGCAGCAGCCGGTCGTGCGCCCACTCGATCGAGTCGAGTATCTCGAGCTCGCCGTGGCGCCGCGCGTTCTCATCGTCGAGATGGGGCGGGACGTCCTCGAGCAACCCCAGCGTGCACGAGCTGGCGTCGACGACCACGGGCAGCGAGCCCTCGGCCGTCCAGCGCCAGAGCGAGTCGACGACCGCGTTGGCCATGTGCGCGTTTCCGGCGCGGTAGCCCTTGCTGCTCCACGGCGTCGCGCAGCAGCTGCCGGCGACGTCCTCGGGGATCCATACCGGCAACCCGGCGCGATCCGACACGGTCACCAGCGCCTCGGGCAGGCCAACCCCGTTCCGCCGGCCCTTCGCCGCGCCGAAGATGCGGTTGATGCAGGCGGGCAGGTACACGGCCGCGGCGCCCGCGCGCGACGTGGCCGGCAGGGTTGCCGGCGCGGGCTCGGGCATGTTCGCCGGCCAGGTCGGGACGAGCTCGGCTCCGGCCGCGGCGCGCAGCGCACGGGTCGCGGCCGCCGGGGCACCGGGGCCGAGCCGGTCGGCGACGGCGTGACCCGCGCGCAGCCCGGCGCGAGCCGCACGCTCGACCAACGCCCACCGCCGGGCGGCCTCGAGCGCCACGCGCTCGGCGCGCGCGCCGTGCTGGCGCTCGCGCAGGCCCTTGACGAGCTTGCCGGTGTCGATCCCGACCGGGCACGACAGCTTGCACGTCCCGTCCGCCGCGCAGGTCTCGAGGCCGTCGTACTCGTACTCGTTCAGCAGCGCCTCGAGCACCGGGGAGCCGGCGGGCTGGCGCACCATCTCACGGCGCAGGACGATCCTTTGGCGCGGGGTGGTCGTGAGGTCGCGGCTCGGGCATACGGGCTCACAGAAGCCGCACTCCACGCACGAGTCGGCCTCCTCCTCGATCGCCGGCGTCGTCTTGAGGTCGGAGAGATGGACCTCCGGATCGCGGTTGAGCACCACACCGGGCGAGAGCACGTTGTCGGGGTCGGCCAGCGCCTTGACGCGCCACATCAGCTCGGTGGCCTTCTCCCCCCATTCGCGCTCGACGAAGGGCGCCATGTTGATCCCGGTGCCGTGTTCGGCCTTGAGCGAACCGTCGTACTTGTCCAGGATCAGGTCGACGAGACCGGCCATGAACGCCTCGTAGCGATCGCGCTCGGACGCCTCCGCGAAGACCGGCGTCAGCATGAAATGCAGGTTGCCGGCCGAGGCGTGGCCCGCCACGCCGGGCAGGAAGCCGTGCTCGCCCAGCAGCGCCCGCAGGTCGTTCGCCGCCTCGGCGATTCGCGCCGGGCGCACGCAGACGTCCTCGACGATCAGTGCCGCGCCGGCGGTGCGCAGCTTTCCGAGCAGCCCGTGCATCCCCTCCCGCACGTTCCAGTACAGCTCGATCTCCTCGGCGTCGCGCGTGAAGGCGGGCGGACGGATCAGCTCGTGGCCGCCGAGGACCTCGGCCGCGCGGGCCTCGGCCGCGCCCAGCCCGGCCTCGTCGTCGGCGCCGAACTCGACCAGCAGCGCGGCGGACTCCGGCGGCAGCTCCTTCCAGTACTCCGGCCGGCCCGGCACGAGGTTCGCCGACGCGATCAGCGCGGGCGCGGTCATGAGCTCGACGGCGCGGGCGCCGGCGTCGACGAGCCCGGGAACCGGCGCGGAGGCCTCGTCGATCCCGGCGAAGTGCAGCCACGAAACGGTCGTGCGCGCGGGCACCGGAACGGTCTCGAACACCGCCTCGGCGATGAAGCCCAGGGTGCCCTCGGAGCCGACCAGCAGCCGCCGGAAGATCTCCATCGGCTCGTCCGCGTCGAGGAACGCGCACAGCCGGTAGCCGGTCGTGTTCTTGATCTCGAACTTCTGGCGGATGCGCTCGGTCAGCTCGGCGTCGGCGCGGATCTCGTCGCGGATCTGCTCCAGGCCCGTGGCCAGATCCGGCTCGCGGCGGGCGAACTCCTCGGCCGCGCCCGGCGCGCCGGTGTCGATGACCGTGCCCGACGGCAGCACGAACGTGAGCTCGCGCACGGTCGAGTAGCTGTCCCGCGTCGTGCCGCAGCGCATCCCGCCCGAGTTGTTGGCGATCACCCCGCCGACGGTCGCGATGTCCGTGCTCGCCGGGTCCGGGCCGAGCCGCCGCCGCCGCGGCGCGAGCACGCGGTTGACGTGGCCCAGCACGGTGCCGGGGCGTACGCGGACACGCGCGGCGTCGTCCTCGACGGTCACCCCGCGCCAGTGCCGGCGCACGTCCACGAGAATTCCGTCGGTCTGGGACTGCCCGTTGAGGCTCGTGCCGCCGGCGCGGAAGGTCAAAGGGATGCCGGTGCGCCGCGCGTACGCGAGCAGGCGAGCGACGTCGCCGGAGTCGCGCGCCATGACGACGGCCTGCGGGAAGCGGCGGTACGGGCTGGCGTCGGAGGCGTACCGGACGAGATCGGTCGCGCGCGCGAGCACCTGCTCGGACCCGACCAGGGCGGCGAGGTCGCCGCGCAGCGACGCGGGCGTACCGGTCGCGAGGCTGTCCGGGGCGCGGTCCGGCGCCGGCTCGGGCGCCGGCGGGGCGATCGCCTGGACGTCGGGCTCGAGCAGGGCCACGACGCCGGCCTAGGCGAGGGCCATGCCCGGCGCCACCCGGACCTCAACGAGCTCGGGCCGGTCCGAGGCGATCGCCTCGGCCAGCGCGTCGCGCAACTCGCCGTCGCCCACCTCGCGGGCGTTCACGCCGTAGCCGCTCGCGACAGCGGCGACGTCGAGCCGCGGCAGGTCGAGTCCGGGGGCCCCCTCGACGTTCTCCATCGAGGCGAACCACTTGAGGATCGCGTACTCCTCGTTGCGGAGCACGAGGAAGGTGACGGGAACGTCGTAGGCGACGGCGCTCCAGAACGACTGGATCGCGTACTGGGCCGAGCCCTCGCCGATCACGCACACGACGGGCCGGTCGGGCTGGGCGAGCGCGACGCCGACGGAGGCGGCCAGGCCGAATCCCAGCCCGCCGCCGGCGCCGAAGTAGTAGCTCCCGGGCTTGGACAGGCGCAGCTGGTTGCGCAGGGCGATCGTCGCGGAGGGCGACTCGACGACGACGATGCCGTCCTCGGGGAAGACCTCCCGCAGCGATGCCACCGCGGTGGACGGGCTGATCGGATCGGACTCGGGGGCCGGCTCGGGGGCCGGGCGCGCCTCGGGCGACGCGCGGCCCGACTCGGGGACCTCCGCGAGCAACGCCTTCAGTGTCAGGGCGACGTCGGCGACGATCGCGTCGCCCATCGGCGCGCGCGCGGCCTCGTCGGGGTCGCTCGTGATCGCCACCAGCGAGGCGCCCTCGGGCAGCAGCGGGCCGGGGATGTTCGGGTAGTAGCTGAACACCGAGGCGCCGGCGACGAGCACGAGATCGTGACCGGCCAGCGTCTCGCCCAGCGGCCCGATCGCCGGCGGCAGGATCCCGACGAAGTTCGGATGGCCCTCGGGGAAACCGAGCCGGCCGCCGCCGGGCGCGGGGCTGGCCCACACGGGGAGCCGCTGGCGCTCGGCCAGCGCGATCGCGGTGTCCCACGCGCCGCTGGCGTCGACGTCGGGCCCGGCGACGAGCACCGGGTTCTCCGCGGCGTCGAGCCGCTTCGCGAGATCGCTCACCAGCTCGGGGTCGGCGACCGTCCGTCCGTCGACATGGCGCCCGGTCTGGTGGGCCACGGCGCCCTCGTCGACCTCGGCCGACCAGTCGTCCATCGGGATCGAGACGAACACGGGGCCCTTCGGCGGCAGCGAGGCGAGGTGGGTCGCGCGCGCGAGCGCGTGGGGAACGTCCTCGGCCCGCGGCGGCTCGTAGCTCCACTTCACCAGCGGGTGGGGCATGCGCGCCGCGTCGCGGTTGGTCAGGTTCGCCTGGAGGGTCATCAGCGACCGGCTCTGCTGGCCGGCGGTGACGAGCAGCGGCGACTTGTTCGCCTGGGCGTTGAAGATCGCGCCCATCCCGTTGCCCACCCCCGGCGCCGTGTGGAGGTTGACCATCGTCGGCTTCCCGCTCGCCTGCGCGTATCCGTCGGCCATGCCGACGGCGACCGCCTCCTGCAGACCGAGCACGTAGGTGAAGTCGTCGGGGAACTCGCCGAGCATCGGCAGCTCGGTCGAGCCGGGGTTCCCGAACATCGTCGTCATCCCGCGCCGGCGCAGGAAGTCGAAGGTGGCGTCGCGGACAGTCGTCATGCCGGACCCGGCACCCTACCGTCGCCGGACGTTCGCTGAAGCATCGACCACCCCATGGCGGGGCAAACCCTTCAGCGGTCGATCGCGGGGGGCGCGGGACGGTCCGGTCGTCCCGTTACGGTCCGCCGCATGCGCCTGATCGTCGCCCGCTGCGAGGTCGTCTACACCGGTCGGCTGAACGCCCGGCTGCCGGAGGCGCTGCGGCTGCTGATGATCAAGTCCGATGGGTCGGTGATGGTCCATGCCGACCACGGCGGCTACAAGCCCAGCAACTGGATGACGCCACCCGCCGTGATCGAGGAGAAGGGCGAGCCGCTGGAGCAAATCCTCGTGCGCAAGCGCGCCGGCGCGAGCGAGGATCGTCTGGAGATCCGGATCGACCAGATCCTCTCCGACGTAACGCACGACATGGGCGAAGCCGCCGCACTGGAGAAGGACGGCGTCGAGGCCGACCTCCAGGCGGCACTGGCGGACGCGCCCGAATGGTGCGGCGAGGGCTTCCGGCTCGTGCGCCGCGAATGGCCGACCGACATCGGCCCGGTGGACCTGATGTGCCGGTGCGACGAGGACGACGGCTGGGTGGCGGTCGAGATCAAGCGCGTCGGCACGATCGACGCCGTCGAGCAGCTGTCCCGCTACCTCGAGCGCATCCGGCGGGACCCCGCGATGGCGGACTGCCGCGGCGTGCTGGCCGCCCAGGTGATCAAGCCGCAGGCGCGGACGCTCGCCGAGGCCCGCGGGATCGACTGGGTCGAGGTCGACCTCGACGTCGTGCGCGGCGAGCGCGAGCCGGATCTGACGTTGTTCGCGTAGGCGACGTCGCGGGTCGTGCAGGGTGAGTAGTCTGCCGCGCGTGAACGACGAGCCCGCCGTCCTCACCGAGCGCCGCGACGGCGTCCTGCTGATCACGCTGAACCGGCCCGACGCGCGCAACGCGGTCAACGCCGCCGTGGCCGAGGGGGTCGCCGCGGCGCTCGACGAGCTCGACGCCGACGACGCGCTCGGCGTCGGGGTGCTCACCGGCGCCGGCAAGGGGTTCTCGTCCGGCATGGACCTCAAGGCCTTCGTCGCCGGCGAAAGCCCGTACGCCGCCGGCCGCGGGTTCGCCGGGATCACGCAGCGCGCGGCGGACAAGCCGCTGATCGCGGCAATCGAGGGATTTGCCGTAGCCGGCGGGTTCGAGGTCGCCCTGTCCTGCGATCTGATCGTCGCCGCCCGCGGGGCCCGGCTTGGCATCCCCGAGGTGAAGCGCAGCCTCGTCGCCGCCGGCGGCGCGCTCCTGCGCCTACCGCAGCGGATCCCCTACCACGTCGCGATGGAGCTGGCGCTCACGGGCGACCCGATCGACGCCGAGCGCGGCTACGAGCTGGGCATCGTCAACCGCCTGGCCGAGCCCGGCGGCGCCGTCGACGCCGCGCTCGAGCTCGCGGGCGAGGTTGCGCGGAACGGCCCGCTCGCGCTCAAGGCCTCGAAGAACGTCGTCCAGCACTCCGCTGACTGGACGGAGGACGAGGCGTGGGAGAAGCAGGGCGAGATCGCCGGGCCGGTGATGGGCTCCGAGGACGCCCGCGAGGGTGCCATCGCGTTCGCCGAGAAGCGCGAGCCGCAATGGCGCGGCCGGTGAACCGCCCGCACGGCTGGGGATAAGCCCGCCGGCTGTCGAAAACTTACTCACGCCGCAGCCTTTCGCGGTACGGTGCATACGGCCAGATCGCTCGGTGGTTTCTCCCTTCATCCTTCGTGCGAGCCGTTACCGAGGGGCAGGAATGGAAGACCCACGCCGGGGTAGCCGGTTACCCATGCCCAGTGATCTGATGGAACAGCTGCTCGCCGACGCGCGTTACGCCCGCGAGCGCTACGACCTCTACAAGGCGCGCGTATACGGGGGCAAGCGCCCCACCAGCCTCGCCCGGCTGCGCGAGCTCGAGCGCGCGACCGAGTCCGCCGAGTCGCGCCTGCGTCACGCGCAGACCGGCGGCGAGGCCGAGAAGGCCCCCGTATGACCGGCGCACGACGCCGCCTGGGCGCGTTCGCGACCGAGCACCGGGGAGCCCTGACCGTCTTCGGCTCCATCGCCGCCATCGCCGCCCTCGCGTTCGTGCTGGCCGGGCGCTGGAACGAGTTCGCCCTCGCGCTCGCGAGCGCGCCGCTGGGGATTCTCGCTCTCGCCGCCGGCATGCAGGTCGCCTCGCTCCTGACACGCAGCGAGAGCTGGCACGTGTGCGTGCGGGCCGCCGGCGGCACGGTCAGCCGCCGCCGCGTCTACCGGGCCGCCAGCGTCGGCTACGCCGGGAACATCATCAACGGCCAGCTCGGATTCGCCATGCGCATCGGCGCCCTGCGGCGCAACGCGCCCAACGAGTGCCCCAAGACACTGGCACTGGCCACGACCGAGGTACCGATCCTGATCGTCGAGGGCAGCCTCGCGGCGCTGTTCTCCTTCACGCTCGTCGCCCCCCTGGGCCTGCCCTGGTGGGTCCCGATCCTCGCGTTCGCGACGATGTTCGGCGTGCTCGTCGGCGTGCGGTCGGTGGCGCGCCACCGTCTGCGCGGCTGGTGGTCCGGCCTCGCGGTGATGCGCGAGACGGGCCCGCGCACGAAGGTCATCGCCCTGGTCACGCTGGGGATCTGCTTCCAGATCGCCCGAAACTGGCTCCTGCTCCGCGCCGTGGGGGTCGACGCTTCGGTGTTCGACGCCACCGCGGTGATCATCGCGGTCGCCTTTCTCGGGACCCTTCCGCTCGGTCCCAGCACCGGGGCCAGCGGCATGGTGTTGATCCTCGGCGCCGGAGGGGTGGCGGCCGTGGCCGCCGCCGGGGTGCTGCTCACCGCGACCGGGGCCGTCGGCGCGCTCGCGTACGCGACATGGGCGCTGCTCGACCGGATCTGGGTAGCGCGCCACCGCATCCGCGCCCGGGTCATGGATCGCCGCCGAACGCGCTCCGCCTACGCCTCCATGCGCGGCATGCCCGCCCACCTGGCGGCGATTCCCACTCGTCATCGCCGTCTGATCGAGAGCGCCTACTTCGGCGGTCTCACGCACATCCAGCTCGCGCACCTGCTGCCGGCGCCGCAAACGGCCTGAGCGCCTGCGCTAGTCCTCCCCCCACGCCGTCACGACCAGCGAGCGCGGACCGCCGCGGTCGCGGTGCTCGCACAGGTAGATCCCCTGCCAGGTGCCCAGCGCGAGCCGCCCGGCGGCGACCGGGATCGTGACCGAGGGCCCGAGGAGCGAGGCCTTCAGGTGCGCCGGCATGTCGTCATCGCCCTCCAGGGTGTGCGTCCAGTACGGCGCACGCTCGGGGACGGCCTCGTCGAACCACGACTCGAAGTCGCGGCGCACGTCGGGGGAGGCGTTCTCGTTCAGCGTCAACGAGGCCGAGGTGTGCCGGATGAACACGTGGGCCATCCCCACGCGCAACTCGCCCAGCTCGGGCACGGCTTCCACGACCTCGCGCGTGACGAGGTGAAAGCCCCGCGGGCGGGCCTCGAGGGTGACGCCTCGCTGGATCCACATGACCGGAACGCTAGTCCTCCCGGCCGGCCGGCGACACGCCCCGATAGCGTGTCGTGGCCGTGACCCAGAGCACTCGCGACGCCTTCCAGGAGCGCTTGCCCGGCACGCTGCCCGGCTGGTTCGGCCTCGAGCTGCTGCGCGTGGAGCACGGGCTGGTGGCCGCGCGCCTGCAGATCGCGCCCGAGCACCTGGCGCCGAACGGATACCTCCACGCCGGGACCGTGGTGACGCTGGCCGACTCGTGCTGCGGCATGGGCTGCATGGCGTCGATGCCGGAGGACCGCGACGGGTTCACGACGGTCGAGCTCAAGACGAACTTCCTGCGCACGGCCCGGACGGGGTCCCTGGGCTGCCGCGCGACGCTCGTCCACGCCGGGCGCACGACGCAGGTCTGGGACGCGACGGTGGAGCGCGAGGAGGACGGCAAGCCGATGGCACTGTTCCGCTGTACCCAGTACCTGCTCGACGACCCCCGCGGGCGCCAGGAGCGGGCGTGATGGACGAGCCCGAGGCCGCGCCGACGGCGCATCACGGGGACTGGCAGTACGGGATCTACCTGCGCGGGCTCGCCGGGGAGACGCCGGAGCACCCGACCGCGCTCGACGAGCTCGAGCGCCGCGCCGCCGAGGCGCTCGAGCCCCAGCCGCGCGGCTACGTCTGGGGCGGCGCGGGCACCGGCGACACGATGCGCGCCAACCTGGAAGCGTTTCGCCGCCGCCGGCTCGTGCCGCGCATGCTCCGCGACATCTCGCGGCGCTCGCTGGCCACGACGGTGCTCGGGACCGAGCTCCCCGCCCCCGTCCTGCTGGCACCGGTCGGCGTGCAGACGATCGTCCACCCCGAGGGCGAGCTCGCGTCCGCTCGGGGCGCGGCCGCGCTCGGCCTTCCGGTCGTCGCCTCCACCGCCGCCGACCGCACGCTGGAGCAGATCGCCGAGGCGGCCGGGGACGCGCCGCGCTGGTTCCAGCTGTACTGGCCGCGGGACGACGCGATCACCGCGAGCCTGGTGCGCCGCGCCGAGGACGCCGGCTACAGCGCGCTGGTCGTCACGCTCGACACGATCGAGCTGGCGTGGCGCCCGGCGGATTTGAGCCACGGGTACCTGCCGTTCCTCCAGGGCACGGGCATCGCGCAATTCACCTCGGATCCCGCGTTCCGGGCGGGGCTCGAGAAGCCGCCCGAGGAGGACCTCCCCGCGGCCGTCGGCCACTGGGCCCAGACCATCAACCGAGTGGTCACGTGGGACGACCTGGCCGAGCTGAAATCGATGACGACGCTGCCCATCCTCCTGAAGGGCATCCTGCATCCCGACGACGCGCGCAAGGCCCAGCGCCGCGGCATCGACGGGGTGATCGTGTCCAACCACGGCGGCCGCCAGGTGGACGGCGCAATCGCCGCGCTCGACGCGCTGCCGGGTGTCGCGGACGCGGTCGGAGACGACATGACGGTGCTCTTCGACAGCGGCATCCGCTCGGGCGCCGACGTCGTGAAGGCGCTCGCGCTGGGCGCGGACGCGGTCCTGGTCGGCCGCCCCTACCTCTGGGGCCTGGCGCTCGACGGCGCGGCGGGCGTCGAGACGGTCCTGCGCATGCTGCTGGCCGAGCTCGATTTGACCCTGGCGCTGTGCGGGTACGCGCGTCCGGCCGAGGTCTCGCGCGACGCGCTCGCGTTCTCGCCGGGAACCGGCTAGCCCTGGGCGAGACGGCGGCGCCGGGCCACCGGTCGGGCGGTCGCCAGCCGCCCGACGACGCGGGCGATCGCAAAGCCGACGACGAGGTAGACGACCAGGGCGATACCCCAGTTGACGGCGAGGGCGACCTTCGCGCCGTGCAGCTTGAACATCGAGTCGAAGGGGCCGGCGAGGGCTCGGCCGGCGTCATGCACCCCGGACACGATCGTGTTGTGCGGATTGGCGCCCAGCGCCTTGAAGAGGATGGCCAGGCCGATGATCAGCGCGACGACGACCACGGCCAGCCGGATCAGGCGGGCGGCACCGGTGCCGAACGCGGCCACCATGCCGGCCCCGCGAGCGGCGGTCCTCGCCCGCACGCCGGGCCGCTCGGCCGGCGGCTGCACCGCGGTCGGCTCTGTGGGCTCGTCCCCACCCTCGGGAGCCGGCCTCCGGCCTCGGAACCTCAGGACGTTCCCCGCCATCGTGGAACGCCTACCCCGAATCGGCGCGCCCGGAACGTCCACCGCCGCATGGTCGCCCGGAGTTTGAATCGTCCTCGCGGCGGGGAGATACCCGCCCGGGCCCGCGGCACCGTGCAAAACCATGGCCGACCCTCCCGTTCCCCCCGCTCCCCCGCCCGGGCCGCCCGAGGCCACACCGCCCGCGCCTTCCGAGCCGACACCGCCCGACGGGAGCGGCCGCACCGGCTGGATCCTCGGCGTCGCGGGCGCGGCGATCGTCGGGGTCATCGCCGGGGTGCTCATCGGCCAGGGCGGCGGCGGGAGCACCAAGACCGTCACGTCCACGACGGCCCGAACGGTCGTGGCGACCGCCACGAACGCGACCCAGCCGCCCAGGACGGTGACGCACGTGAAGACCGTCACCAAGACCGTGACGCAAACGCAGACCAAGACGGTGACCACGCAGGCGAAGCCGCAGACCGTGACCGTGCAGGCCAAGACGACGCCCTGAGCGCAGGCGCCTCCGGGCCGATCAGCCCAGGTACCCTCGACCAACTCATGAGCGCGCCCCAGCTGACGGTCCTGCCTCAGTCCGCGACCGCGCGGCCGCAGCACGACCACGCCTGGCTGCGCGCCGCCCGCATGGCTCGCCTGCTCTCCTGGCTGAGCCTGGTGTGGATGACCATCGAGGGCGCGGTCGGCGTAACCGCCGGTCTCGTGGCAGGCAGCGTCGCCCTGGTGGGGTTTGGGCTGGACAGCGCGATCGAAGGGCTGGCCAGTGGGATCGTGATCTGGCGCTTCACCGGCTCGCGCACGCTGTCGAAGACTTCGGAGCGGCGCGCCCAGCGAGGGGTGGCGGTCAGTTTCTTCCTGCTTGCGCCCTACATCGCCGTCGACGCCGTCGTCACCCTGGCGGGCGGCCATCATCCGGCGACCAGCTGGGTGGGGATCGCCTTGACCATCGGCAGCATGGTGCTGATGCCGCCGCTGGGCCGCGCCAAGCAGCGCCTCGGGCGGCACCTCGACTCGGCCGCCACCGCCGGGGAGGGCACGCAGAACATGCTGTGCGCCTATCTGGCCGCGGCGGTCCTCGTCGGCTTGCTGGCCAACGCATTGCTGGGCTGGTGGTGGCTGGATCCCGTGGCCGCGCTGTTCATCGCCTTCGTTGCAGTGCGCGAGGGGCGCGAGACCTGGCGCGGCGAAGGCTGCTGCGAGACCTGCTGAGCCGCTCACCGCCTGTGTCAAATGGCCGCGGCGCCGTCAAGCCCGTCCTCCAATCCTGAGGGCTAGGCTCCGGGGGAATGACTGGTTCGATGGCCAGCAGCGGCGAGAGCCAACGCGTCCGGGACATCTTCGAGCGCGAGGCTCCCAAGTACGACCGCCAGATCGGCTTCTTCGAGAAGGTTCTGTTCGGCGGCGGCCGTGAATGGGTGTGCTCCCAGGCCGAGGGCGAGGTGCTGGAGATCGCTTCCGGCACCGGCCGCAATCTGCCCTTCTATCCGCCCTCGGTGCGCCTGACGATGACGGAGTTCACCCCCGCCATGCTCGAGCTCGCCCGCCGGCGCCAGGCCGAGCTGGGCCGCGAAGCCGAACTGCTCGAGGGCGACGCTCAGCAGCTCGACTTCCCCGACGAGAGGTTCGACACCGTGGTCTGCACCTTGGGCCTGTGCACCATCCCCGACGACCGCGCCGCGGTGCGGGAGGTGAGACGGGTGTTGCGTCCGGGTGGCCGCTTCCTGCTGCTGGAGCACGTGCGCAGTCCGCGCCGAGCCATCCGCGCCGTCCAGCACGCGCTCGACCCGCTCGCCGTGCGGTTCCAGGGAGATCACATCGCGCGTGAGCCGCTGGAGCACCTGCGCGCCGAGGGCTTCGCGGTGGAACGCTTGGAGCGCTCCAAACTAGGGATCGTGGAGCGTGTGACAGCGCGCAGGCCGGCCAGGGACCTCGGCTAGCGCTGACCCGGCTTCTTCTTCGGATACATCGAGACGGGGATCGCCTGGTTCAGCGCCGTCGAGATGATCCGGTTCTGCTCGCCCACGTGCGCAGCGGGGTAACCCTCGCCCGGCGAGGCGCGCTCCGGTCGCCCGATGAAGCCGAACGCGAGGTGCTCGGGCAGCACCTGCATGAGCCGGGGTGACATGAAGGCCCGGGCGCCCATGTTGCGCGGCTCCTCCTGCACCCACACGACCTCGCGCAGGTTCGGATAGGTCTGGACCAGCTCGAGGATCTGACCCTCGGGGAACGGGTAGAGCAGCTCGACGCGCCCGACCGCGACGGTCTCGTTCCCGGGTCGGCTCTGGTGCCCGACGAGGTCGTAGTAGATCTTCCCCGTGCACAGGATCAGCCGCGTGACCTTGTCGAGGTCCACCCGCGGCTCGCCGAGCACGGGGTAGAACTGGGTCTCGGACAGGTGCTCGATGCGGTTGGTCGCCTGCGGCAGTCGCAGCAGGCTCTTCGGCGTCATGATCACCAGCGGACGCTGCTTCTCGATGCGTCCCTGGCGGCGGATGAGGTGGAAGTACTGCGCCGGCGTCGTGAGGTTGGCGACGCGGAGGTTCCCCTCGGCCGCCAGCTGCAGGAAGCGTTCGAGCCGGGCCGAGGAGTGCTCGGGCCCCGAGCCCTCGTAGCCGTGGGGCAGCAGCAGCGTCAGGCGCGTCGTCTGCCCCCACTTGGCCAGCCCGGAGACGATGAACTGGTCGATGATCACCTGCGCGGAGTTGACGAAGTCGCCGAACTGGGCCTCCCAGAGCACCAGCGTCTCGGGCGCCTCCTGGCTGTAGCCGTACTCGAAGCCGAGGCAGGCCATCTCCGACAGCGGCGAGTTGTGCAGCTCCATTGGCGCGAGCGCGCCCGGCAGGCTCTGGATCGGCGAGAAGGCCTGGCCGGTCTGGGCGTCGTGCAGGACCATGTGGCGCTGGGAGAAGGTCCCGCGCTCGGTGTCCTGGCCCGTGAGGCGGATCGGGGTGCCTTCGGTCAGCAGCGAGGCGAACGCCAGCGCCTCGGCGTGGGCCCAGTCGATCCCGCCGTCGGC
>DASYIJ010000205.1:0-29648 GCA_035997675.1 Solirubrobacteraceae bacterium | reverse complement strand
GTGTCGGCCATGGCACTGGCGATCGGACCCGTGGTCGGCGGCTTCTTGACCGAGAGCGTGAGCTGGCGCGCCATCTTCTTCCTGAACCTCCCCGTGGCCATCGCGGCGGTCCTCGTGACGCTGTACTCGACGCGCGAGTCGCGCGACGACACGGTCGAGAAGGTCGTGGACATCCCGGGCATCGCGGCGCTCACCGCCGGGCTGACGGCCATCGTGCTGGCGCTCGTGGAGGGCAACTCCTGGGGCTGGGTCTCGCTGCCGATCCTGGGGCTGTTCGCGTTCGCCGCCGCGTCGCTCGTCGCCTTCGTGGTGATCGAGCGGCGCGTGCGCGTGCCGATGGTCGACTTCACCTTCTTCCGCGAGCGATCGTTCCTCGGGGCCAACCTCGTCGCGTTCGTGGTCACGTTCTCGATGCTCGCGATGTTCTTCTTCATCGCGCTCTACATGCAGAACGTGCTCCACTACTCGCCGCTCGAGGCCGGGGTCCGCTTCCTTCCCTCCACGGCCGTGATCATCGTCATGGGCCCGATCTCGGGCCGTCTGTCGGACCGCATCGGCCCGCGCATCCCGATGGTGGCCGGGTTGGTCCTCGCCTCCACCGCGTTGTTCTGGCAGTCCTTCATCACGACGCACACGTCGTATCTGTTCCTCCTCCCCGCCTTCATCCTCATGGGCCTGGGCATGGGCCTCGTGATGTCGCCGATGAGCACGGCGGCCATGAACGCGGTCGTCAAGAGCAAGGCCGGCGTGGCGTCGGGCGTGCTGTCGATGAGCCGCATGGTCGGCGGCACGTTCGGCGTGGCGGTGCTGGGCGCGTTGATCGCCGTCGTCGGCCGCTCGAAGCTCGACCAGTTGCTGCCAGCCGTCCCGGCCGCCAAGCGCGACGCGCTTGCGAACGCCCTGGGCAGCGGCGGCGCCGGGGTGCCCGCCCAGGTCGGTGACGCCGTTCGCGAGGCGTTCGTCACCGCCCTTCGGAACGGCCTGCGCCTCGGCGCCGCCGTCGCCCTGCTCGGCGCGCTGCTCGCCGCGGTGCTGATCACGGGCCGCCCGGTGGAGTCCGAGGACGCGGTGCACGCGGCGGTCAACGCCGGCGAGTCCACCACCGCCGGCGAGCTCGCCGAGGGTGAGCTGGTCGGCGAAACCGCCTGAGCGAGTCGCCGGTCCCCGGTTTCCGGCCGCGTAGGTCCAGGGAGCCCGCCGTCTCTGTCCCCCGCGGCAGCTACCGTCGGCGGCGTGCAGGTCCTCGACCGCATCGATCGGGCGCAGATCGACGCCCTGCGCGAGCGCGGGGAGTTCTTCTGGCTCGACCTCGTCGGTGCCGGCGAGGAGGAGCTCGCAGAGCTGCAGCGCGTCTTCGAGCTGCACCCGCTGGTGATGGAGGACATGCACGAGCGCGGGCAGCGCCCGAAGCTCGACGATTACGAGGGCTACGTCCTGCTCGTCTTCTACGGCGCCGGGCGCGACGGCGACGAGGTCCGCCTGGTCGAGGTGGAGTGCGTGATCAGCGGCGATTGGATCATCACCCACCGCGACGAGACCTGCCGGGAGCTCGACGAGCTCCGCGAGGCGCTCGGACGCCGCGCGCCGCACGAGCAGTTCGTGGTCTACCGCATCCTCGACACACTCACCGACACCTTCTTCCCCGTCCTCGCCTCGATCGACGACGACATCGACACGATCGAGAACGATGTGATCGCGCAGCCCACCGACGCGCAGCTCCAACAGATCTTCAGCCTCAAGCGCCTGCTCGTCGCGATGCGCAAGGTCATCACTCCGCAACGCGACCTCTTCGCGCGCGCCGGGGAGGACATCATCCAACTGCCCGGGCTCGAGCCGTCCGCGCGCGACTACTTCCGCGACGTCTATGACCACCTGATCCGGATCTCGGACCTGATCGACTCCTACCGCGATCTCCTCACCGGCGCGATGGACGTCTACCTCTCGACGGTCTCCAACCGGCTCAACGCGGTCATGAAGCAGCTCACGATCGTCGCCACGATCTTCCTGCCGCTGTCGGTGGTCACCGGCTTCTTCGGCCAGAACTTCGGCTGGCTCGTGCGCAACATCACCTCGTTCTGGGCGTTCGCGGTGTTCGGGATCGGCGGGCTGGTCCTGTCGGTCGTGGCGCTGATGATCTGGTTCCGCCGCAGCGGCTTCCTCTCCAACTGAGCCCGGCCCCGCCGCCGGTCAGAGGCCGAGCACGGTGATCGCCACGAGCGCAATCGAAAGCGCGGAGGTGGCGAAGACGGTGACCGCCGCGAGGCCGTCGAAGGGACCCTGGTTGCGGTGCTCGCCCATGAGCTCGCGATTGCGGGCGAGGCGCCAGATGAAGAACAGGTTGATCGGGAGCAGCACGCCGTTGACGACCTGGACGCCCACGAGCAGGTTGATCACCGGTATGCCCGGGATGACGGCCACCAGCGTGGCGATGAGGATCATGGCGGTGATCACGGCCACGAAGGTGGGCGCCTCGCTGGGCCGCCGCGACAGGCCCTTCTCGAACCCGAGCGACTCGGCGACCACGTACGCCGTGGCGATCGGGAGGATCGCCGCGGCAAGCAGGCTTGCGCCCAGCAACCCGACCCCGAACAGCACCTCGGCGTACTGCCCGGCGAACGGGACGAGCGCCTTGGCGGCGTCCGAGGCGCTGCCGATGTCGTGGACGCCGTGGGTGAACAGCGTGGCGGCCGTGGCGATGATGATGAAGGCGGCGATCAGGTCGGCGAAGACCGCGCCCCCGATCGCCTCGCGCTTCTCGGCCTTCAGCCCCTCCTGGCCACGGCCGCGTTCGACCACGGCGGATTGCAGGTAGAGCTGCATGTACGGCGTGATGGTCGTGCCCGCCGTGGCGATCACGAGCAGCAGGTAGGTGCTGTCGGTGTGGATCTGAGGGACGAGGCCCTTCGCGACCTGGCCCCAGTCCGGGTGGGCGAGGATGGCGGCGATCGGGTAGGCGAAGAAGGGGATCGTGAGCCAGATGAAGATGCGCTCCGCGGTCCGGTAGGAGCCGCGCACGATGATCAGCCAGATCAGCGCGGCGGCGATCGGGACCGACACCTGCGCCGGTATCCCCGCCAGGCCCAGCGCGGCGCCGATGCCGACGAAGTCCGAGATGCAGATCCCCAGGTTGGCGGCCAGCACCGCGACGGTGGCGAACACCGACCAGCGGACCCCGTAGTTCTCGCGGATGAGCTCGGCCAGGCCCTTCCCGGTGACCGCCCCCATGCGCGCCGCCATCACCTGCACCGTCGCCAGGCTGATGGTGATCAGCACGATCAGCCACAGCAGCTGGTAGCCGTACTTGGCGCCGACGCTGGAGTACGTGGCGACGCCGCCGGCGTCGTTGCCCGCGTTCGCGGCGATCAACCCCGGGCCGAGCAGGCCCAGGACGACCAGCAGGCGGGCGCTCGCGCGCCTACCGGGTCGCGGCAGGCGTGCTCGCGCGGCGTGGCGCCCCGAAGCGCGCAGCCGCTTGGCCCATCCCCGGATGGGTGGTACTCGGACCGCCATCGGGAGGGTGCTGAGGGCTCGACGCCATGCCGGCAGTCTAGGTTCCGGCCCCGGTTCTCGGGGTGTGCGTCCGGTTAGCCCGACCGCGGGCCTACTCGTCGCCCAGCAGCCCGAACCGGCGCCGCCACCCCTTGGGGAGCATGACCTCGAGCACGTCGTCCACCGTGATCACGCCGATCATCCGGTCCTCCTCGTCCACGACGGGAGCCGACGTCAGGTTGAAGTCGGACATCAGCCGGGCGACCTCCTCCAGCTCCGCATCCGGGCGAAGACGGGGCGGCGCGTGCTCGACGAGATCCATGAGCCCGGTCTCGCCCGGCACGCGCAGCAGGTCGGCGACCGGCACGGCGCCGACAAGGGCGCGGCGCGTGTCCATCACGTACACCGTGGTCAGCTGGTCCCCGGGGATCGCGGTCGAGCGCACGCGCTCGACCGCCTCGGCCACGGTGGCGTGCCGGTACAGGCAGAGAAAGTCCGGGCTCATGAGCCCGCCGGCCTCGGCGGGGTCGTAGCCCAGGAGCGCGCGGATCTTGGCGCGCTTGGGCGGCGCGACGAGGGAGAGCACCGGCTCCCGGCGTTCCTCCGTCAGCTCGGCCACGACATCGGCCGCGTCGTCCGGCGCCATGTGCTCGAGCACGTCCGCCACCTCGGCATCGGAGCGCTCCGCGATGAACTCGAGCTGGTGCTGCTCGTCGAGCTCCTCGAAGACATCCGCCTCGAGTTCCTCGTCGGCGCCGACGGCCTCGATGATCTCCTCGCCCTCGCGGTGCGACGCCGCTTCCACGAGGTCCGCGATCTGCGCGGGGTGCAGGCGCGCAAGCTTGGGGTGCGGGACGCGCAGGCGGACCGTCGGCACGTGGCCGACGAAGGGTTCGAGGCTCGCCCAGTCCAGGAACTCGCCGGCGGGCAGCCTGGTCCCCAGCCGCCGCGGGACGAGCCTCCGGAACACGCCCCGCGGGCCGGTGTCGATGCCGACCACCCGCCACCAGCCCTCCAGCCGAGCGAGCTCGATCTCGTTCGCCCGCACCAGCCGCGCGCCGTCGACGTTGATGACCTGACGGTCGAGCACGTCCTTGGCGAGGAGGAGCTCGTCGGATCGGCGCTCGAATCGCCGCAGATCGAGCTTGGCGGTCCGCAGGCGCACCTCGCCATGTGCGATGTCGGCCACCCGCTCGGCCGGCACGTAGGACTGACGGCCCGCCACGGTGACCAGGACTCCGGTGATGGGCGGGTGCTCGTCCGCGCCGATGCGGACGATCAGGTCGACGACCCGGCCCAGGCGCTCCCCCTCGCGGTCGCGAAGCGCCCCTCCGACGACGAGCGAGAGGTGAAGCACCTGGGGGATTTGCGCATCGGCGACGGGCACGCACCACAGTGTGGCGTCGATAGCATTGCGGCGCTTCCGACGAGAGGATCGATTCGTGGCCGTTGACGCAAGCCAAGTCGCAGAGGTCTCCACCGAGCCGGGCGAGCTGCCCGAGAAGATGGCAGCGTGGGTGATCCGCGAGGACCGCCTGGGCGAGCCCCGCGACGCCTTCCAGGTCGAGGAGATCGAGGTGCCCGAGCCCGGCGCGTTCGAGGTGATCGTGCGGGTGATGGCGGCCGGGGTGAACTACAACAACGTGTGGGCCGCGCTCGGCGAGCCCGTGTCGGTCTTCGGCTACGGCGACCACGAATCCGGCGGCCACCACATCGGCGGCTCGGACGCCTCCGGCGTGGTGTGGAAGGTCGGCGCCGGCGTCACCAAGTGGCAACCCGGCGACGAGGTCGTCATCCACTGCAATCAGGCGTCCTACGAGGATCCCGAGGTCCACGGCCTCGATCCGCTCGCCGCCCCGTCGCAGAGGATCTGGGGCTACGAGACGACCTGGGGCTCGTTCGCCCAGTTCACGAAGGTCCAGGCCCAACAGCTGCTCCACAAGCCGAAGAACCTGACCTGGGAGGAGTCCGCCACCTACGGGCTCGTGTACTTCACGGCCTACCGCATGCTCATCGACCGCTGCCAGCTTCAGGCCGGCCACCGTGTGCTCGTCTGGGGCGCGGCCGGGGGCCTCGGCGTGTTCGCGACGCAGCTGTGCGCGATGGCCGGTGCCCAGTCGGTCGGCGTCGTGTCGTCGCCGGAGAAGGGCGAGCTGGTCAAGCAGCTCGGCGCCGTGGACTACATCGACCGCAACGAGTTCGCGGGCATGATGCGTAAGGGAGGGGAGTCCAAGGACGAAGAGAAGGCCCGCTTCAAGGAATCGCGTCGCTTCTCCAAGCGGGTGGCCGAGATCCTGGGCGAGCCGCCCGACATCGTGTTCGAGCACGTCGGCCAGGCGACCTTCCCCACCTCGGTGCTGACGGTGAAGCCCTTTGGCAAGGTCGTGATCTGCGCCGGCACGACGGGCTACAACCTCGACTTCGACGTGCGCTACCTGTGGATGCGCCAGAAGGAGATCCTCGGCTCGCACTTCGCCAACGCGTGGGAGGCCAAGAAGGCCAACGAGCTGATCGAGCAGGGCCAAATCCGTCCCGTGCTGTGGCGCACGATGCCGTTCGAGGGCGTCGGGGAGGCGCACCAGCTCATGCGCGACAACAAGCACCTCGGCAAGATCGCCATCCTCGTCGGCGCCGAGAAGGAGGGCCTCGGCAAGACCGAGGATGGCCCCGGCGCGATCTACGCCGAGGTCGGCGTCTGACGCGGCAGGCGTCCGCGGGTTCGGCCCGTATCGGGCCGCCGCGCGGCTAGTATTCGGCCTCCGTGGCCGGCATCGTGCTCATTCCCTGGTACGCCACCGTATGGCGCGGCGACCGCTTCGCGGCGGTGGTGAACGAGATCGCGCCCGTCGCGACGCGCTACGGCGGGACCGAGTACGAGGTGCTCCGATCGCGCGAGGATCGTTACCGGATCCGCCAGACCGCCACGTTCGAGCGCAAGATCGACTTCGAGCGCTACTGGTACGGCCCCGAGTTCGAGGCCTTCCGGGCGCAGTACGCGAGCTGGTACCAGGTCCCGATCGTGTACGAGTGGTACGAACGCACGGCCCGCGGCGCCCTCGACCTCGAGGCCGTCGCGGTCAACGGCGAGTGACCCAGCCCACGCCGGGACTGCATCCGGCGCAGAACCGCGCCCTGCGCGAGCTCTACGCCTTCACGCGCCAGCTCGCGGAACACTGGCGCGGGCTCGCGGCGCGGCTTGCCCCGGATCCGGCCGCGGACGCGCTCGTTTTCGGGGCGGATCTGGCCGACCGGCTGCTGGCCGACCTCGGCGAGCGCACGGCCGCCTACGGGCTCTTCGGTCGACCGGCGGCCCAGGGCGTGGGGGCAAGTCTGGCCGGCGCCCGCAGCGCCGTCGCCGACCGCGCACTCGAGCGAAACCAGGCGGCCCGGCTGGCGGTCCTCGACGGCCAGCACGTCGTCACGCTCCTGGACTACCTGGCGACGCTGGCGCGGTCCCGCGGCGACGCCGCGCTGGCCGACTGGTGCCGGCTGTGGGAGCGGCGCTTGTCGGTGTCGGTCGACGCCGTCCGCCGCGCCGCCGTCGCCACCGCGGAGGATCCCGACCGTGCCGTCGAGCCCGCGGACACGAGCGCGCTCGGGCGCGCGGGCGTGGCCACGGCGACCGCGCTGGGCACGTTCGGCGAGTGGTTCGACCGGCAGACCGGCCGGGACCACGAGGGCTAGGCCGGGCTCAGCCCTGCTCGAGCGGGGCCATCGTGAGCCCCGCCTCGTCGAGCTGCTGCCAGTACAGCTCGGCCGGCTCGCGCGGGCCGCCCCACACCAGTGCCTGGCCGCGGTTGTGGATGTGATCGGCGAACGAGTAGCCGCCGTCGAGCGTCACACCGGGGATGAAGCGGGCCAGCGTACGCGCGACGTGGTCGAACGTGTTGTGGTCGTCGTTGCGCACGATCACGCGCCAGTTGTCGTCCCGTCCCGTGCCTGGGCCCCTCGTGCGCGGGAGCTCCACGGTGGATGCCATCGTCGCGAGGATACCCCGGAAACGGGCTTCAACCACCCCATCGAGCGGGTAGGCTCGGGCGCGTGAAAGTGCTCGTCACCGGCGCCAGCGGCTTCCTCGGCGCCGCGGTCTGTTCGGCCCTGATCGAGCGCGGACACACCGTCTCCGCGCTCGCCCGCCGCCCGGGCTCGGCGCCGGACGGCGTCGAGGAGCTCAAGGGCGATCTCGCCGATGGCGAGGGCCTGCGGACCGCGCTCGCCGCCGCCCGGCCGGAGGCGGTCGTGCATCTGGCGGCCGAGATCGCCTCCCAGCGCGACGAGTCCAGGATCCGCGAGGTCAACGTGCACGGGACGGCGCGGCTGGTCGAGGCGTGCGGAACCGTGGACTCGCCGAAGTTCGTGTTCGCCTCGACCGTCGTCACGGGCGAGGCGGACGGCGCGCTGCTCACCGAGGAGACCGAGCTGCCCGTGGACACGCCCTACGGGCGCTCCAAGCAGGAGGGCGAGCGCCTGCTGCGGGAGTCCGGGCTCCCGTCGGTCGTGATCCGTCCTGGACACGTCTACGGTCCCGGCGGGTGGTACGCGCACGAGCTCGTCCGGCGCCTGCGCCAGCCCGGACGCTTCGCCGTCGTCGGATCGGGCCGCAACTGGTGGGACGTCGTGCACGTCGACGACGCCGCCGCCGCGTTCGCGGCCGCGGTCGAGGACGCCCCGCCCGGCGGGCTCTACCACCTGGCCGACGACGACCCGATCAGCCTCTACGACTTCGTCGCGCTGACGGCGGAGGCGTTGGGCGTCGGCCGTCCGCGCCGCATTCCGGCGGGCCTGGCGCGCCTGGTCGCCGGGCGGCACGTCGTCACCGCCGCCGTGCGCTCGGCGCGCACCTCCAACGAGCGCATCAAGCGCGAGCTGGGCTGGGCGCCGCGGTTCCCAAGCGCCCGGCAGGGCGTGCCCGCCGCGGTCGCCGGGCTGGCAGCCACCTGAGAGCGGGGACTACGCCGCGACGCGCTCGCCGTCGCGCCGGCGACCCGGCTCCTCCGGCGGATCGCCGTGGAGCAGCCAGGACCCGTCGTCGCGGCGCTCGATCAAACCGGCGGAGGTGAGCTCGCCCAGGGCGGTGGTGACCGAGGGGCGCTTGGCCCCGATCAGCGCCGCGAGCAGCTGGTGCGTGAGCTTCAACGGCACGACGACCCCCTCGGGCCGCACCCGGCCCCACCGCTCGGCGAGGAACCACATGAGCACCAGCAGGCGATCGTCGACCCTCGTGAGATGGGTGACCGCCCGCAGGAATCCCGCCGCGCGGGCGCGCATGACGCTCCGGCGCATGATCACGTCGAGCAGGGCCGGCCAGCGGCTCGCGACCGTCGCGAACCGCCGGTCGAGCACTGCGACACGGGTCGGTTCGAGTATGCGCCAGGACACGCTCCACCCGGGCATCGAGTGCGCGCTGTACTCGTCCCAAGGCCGCAGCAGATCCCCGGTGCCGAGCAGCTCCGCGCACGCTCCCGTGCCGAGCCTCAGCTCGTGCACCAGCAGCCCGTCGAGGACGAGCAGCCCGACCTGGGCGCCGTCGTCGGGCGGGTCGAAGGCATCGGGCCACGGGCCCGGGTCCAACGCGACGACCTCGGCCACGGCGTATCGGCGCACGGCCGCGCGCTCCTCGTCGTCGAGGCGGTAGCCGAGCTCCGGATCCACATCCAGAACGCGCACGAGTGTTCGGTCCTCTGCCATAGAAGTCGCCGGCGCCACGACGTCGGCGCACTCTCCAGGTGTACCCAGGCATGGTCAGCACGCAAACCGGAAGTGGCCGAAAATACGCCACTGGCGAGGCGTCTAGCCGAGCGCGGTGGTGAAGCCCTGGCGCCAGGAGGAGATCTGCGGGGCCCAGCCCAGCCGCTCGCGGGCGCGGGCGTTGGACGCGCCGCGCAGCTCGGTCAGGGTGTACAGGCCGTAGGGCCCTGCGGCCATGCGTACGAGCCATCCCGGCAGGCGGCGTGGGACCGGCGCCCCGAGCGCCGCCGCGTAGGCCGGAAGCCAGTCGGAGACCGGCGCCGGCTCGTCATCCACGACGTTGTAGGTACCGGCGGGGCCGCCCTCCACGGCGGCGACCGTGGCGCGCGTCGCGTCGTCGAGGTGCACGAAGGAGAAGCGTCCGGTCCCGCGCCCGCCGATCGGGAACCGCCGGCGGCGGACCTGCTCGGCGATCGCGCCGTCGGACGCGTAGCTCGTGCCCGGCCCGTAGAAGAACCCGTAGCGCAGGACCACGCCGTCGACGTCGCCCGCGTCCAGCACCGCCGTCTCGAGCGCGCGGACGGCTTCGACGGTGCCGCGAAACGCCTCCGGGGCGTCGAGGAACAGCTCGGCGTCCTCGTCCTTCACCCACCCGTCGGTGGGCGCGTAGGCGAAGGCAATGCTCTGGGCCACGATCCGGTGCGCGCCGGCGGCGGCCGCGGCGTCGACCAGGTGGCGGGTCCCCTCGCTGCGCAGACGATTGGTGGGCGCGAATTCCTCCGCCATGTGGCGGGGGTTGAAGGCCGGCGGAATCGCGGTGAGCTGGTGCACGACGACCTCGGGCCTCGCGGCCGCCACCGCGTCCCGCACCGCATCGCGGTCGAGTGCGTCGCAGACGACGGGCTCGGCACCGGCGGCGCTCAACGACTCCGTCTTGTCCGTCGAGCGGGTCATGCCCGTGACGTCGTGCCCGGCCTCGACGAGGGATGGGACCAGGCGCCGTCCGATGGCGCCGCTGGCGCCGGCCACGAAGACCCTCATGGCGAGGACCGTAGCGCGCCGACCTTAATCGGCCCGCGGGCGCCGTTAATCCACCGGCGGCCGGGGTTCGCGGGCGGTCCGGGCGGCGCCCGCGCTGGCGACGACCACGAGCGCGATCGCCAATGCCTCCACCGGGCGCACATCCTGGCCCAGCACGAGAAACCCCGCGAGCGCGGCCAGCGCCGGCTCGAGGCTCATGAGCACTCCGAAAACGCGGGCCGGCATCCGCCGGAGCGCCTCCAGCTCCAGCGAGTACGGGATCACCGAGGACAGCAGCGCCACGCCGAAGCCCAGCGCGAGCAGTTCGGGGTCCAGCAGCGCGTCGCCCGCATCGATCGCCCCCGGCACGATGAGGATCGCGGTGGCGAAGACCATCGCGAGCGCGAGCCCCTGGCCGCCGGCGAACGCCTGCCCGACCCGCAGGTTGAGCAGGATGTAGGCCGCCCAGGCCGCCCCGGCAGTCAGAGCGAACACGACGCCGAGCGCGTCGAGGGACGGGCCCAGTCCCCCGCCGAGCAGCGCCACCCCGGCGGCCGCCATCGCCGCCCACATCACGTCGAGCCCCCGGCGCGAGGCGGCGAGCGCGACCCCCAGCGGGCCGACGAACTCGAACGTGACCGCCACGCCCTGCGGAATGCGATCGATCGCTAGGTAGTACAGCCCGTTCATCAGCGCGAGCGAGAGTCCGAAGGCGGCCGCGAGCTCCCACTCGCGCCGCGTTCGGCCGCGAACCGTCGGCCGCCACGCAATCGAGAGCACGATCGCCGCAAAGCCCACCCGCAGCAACACCGTGCCCACCGGGCCGAGATCGGCGAACAGCGTGACCGCGAGGCCGGCGCCGAACTGCACCGCCGCGACCGCGCCGAGGACCATGCCCACCGGCGCGGGCGAGACGCCGCGATCCGCGCTCAGGCTGCCGCGCGCTTGCGCCACCAGCGCTCGAGCCCCAGCCACTGCTGCTCGGGCGGAACGGCCAGGAGATACCTGGCGGCCGTGTCCTCGTCGGGCGTCCCGGACGCGATCTCGCCGCGTATGTGCGCTTCGAAGGCCGCGCCGTCGAACTCCCGGGCGATCGTGGCCCACGCCGCGAGGCGGTCGCGCATGACGGCGAGCTGCTCGAAGGGACGCTCGATGGCGCCGAAGTGCGTGATGCCGAGAGAGTCCGGGCTCCACTCCGCGATCCGCGACAGCGAGGCGTTCCAGGCGTCGATGTCGATGTCCGGCGGCGGTGTCGGCGGCAGGGTCAGGTCGGAGGGCGGGATCCGCACGCCGGCCGCGTCCCCGACGAAGGCTCGCCCGGTGCCCTCGTGCAGATAGGCGACGTGGTGCGAGGCGTGCCCCGGTGTATAGGCGACACGAAAGCCGCCGTCGAGCGTCTCGCCGCCGGTCAGCGGGCGCAGGTTGGCCTCGGGCACGGGCACGACCTTGCCCCACAGCCGCTCCATGTCGGCGCCGTAGAGCCGGCCGGCGCTCTCGAGCAGCTTCGTGGGATCGGCAAGGTGCGGGGCGCCGACCTCGTGGACGAACACCTCGAGCTCGGGCCAGCGCCGGACGAGCGCTCCCGTGGCACCGGCGTGGTCGAGATGGATGTGCGTGAGCAGCAGCGCCCGCGGGGTCTCGCCATCGAGCGCGTCCACGAGCGTGTCGGCACACGGCTCCGGACCGGGGTCGATCAGCACGTCACCGACCTGCCAGCAGCAGATCA
Organism: Solirubrobacteraceae bacterium; assembly: GCA_035997675.1. Taxonomy (GTDB): domain Bacteria; phylum Actinomycetota; class Thermoleophilia; order Solirubrobacterales; family Solirubrobacteraceae; genus JALYZC01. The sequence goes on along the minus strand of DASYIJ010000205.1, from coordinate 17,725 downwards.
CGCGATCGCGGTTCAGGTGTCTTACGTCGATGGGGCGCATGCGTTTGAGTCGCTGACGACTGGTATTTCAACCTACAATCCATCAAATGCCCGCGCGTTTCTCCATCAAATGACCGCGCGTTTGCCCGAGCCCGATCGGCCGTGGATGATGCGGACGTACGCCGGGCACTCGACGGCGGCCAAGTCGAACGAGCTGTACCGGAAGAACCTCGCGAAGGGCCAGACCGGCCTGTCGGTCGCCTTCGACCTCCCGACGCAGACCGGCTACGACGCCGACCACGAGCTCGCGCGCGGCGAGGTGGGCAAGGTCGGGGTGCCGATCGCGCACAAGGGCGACATGCACGCGCTCTTCGACGGGATCCCGCTCGACGAGATGAACACGTCGATGACGATCAACGCGACCGCGGCCTGGCTGCTGGCGCTCTACATCGTGGTCGCGGAGGAGAACGGGATCGACCAGGCCGCGCTCCAGGGCACGACCCAGAACGACATCCTCAAGGAGTACTTGTCCCGGGGCACCTACGCCTTCCCGCCCGGCCCCTCGATGCGGCTGATCGCCGACATGGTGGCCTACACCGTCGAGCACGTGCCGACGTGGAACCCGATCAACATCTGCTCCTACCACCTCCAGGAGGCGGGCGCGACACCGGTCCAGGAGATCGCCTACTCGATGGCCAACGCAATCGCGGTGCTCGACGGCGTGCGCGAGCGAGTGGACGAGTCGTTGATGCCCAAGGTCTTCGGGCGCATCTCCTTCTTCGTCAACGCCGGCGTTCGGTTCATCGAGGAGCACGCGAAGCTGCGCGCGATGGGCGTCCTGTGGGACGAGCTCGGCCGCGAGCGCTACGGCGTCGAGGACCCCAAGCTGCGCCGCTTCCGCTACGGCGTGCAGGTCAACTCGCTCGGGCTCACCGAGGCCCAGCCGGAGAACAACGTGCAGCGCATCGCGCTCGAGGCGCTGGCGGTCACGCTCGGCCGGAGCGCGCGGGCGCGGGCGATCCAGCTCCCGGCCTGGAACGAGGCGCTCGGCCTCCCACGCCCCTGGGACCAGCAGTGGTCGCTGCGCATCCAGCAGGTGCTGGCCTTCGAGACCGATCTGCTCGAGTACCCCGACATCTTCGAGGGGTCGAAGGTGATGGAGGGCCTGGTCGAGGAGCTCCTGGAGGGCGCGCGCGCGGAGCTGGACATCGTCCAGGACAAGGGCGGCGCGGTCGAGGCCGTGCCCTACATGAAGGCCGCCCTGGTCGACTCCCACCGCGAGCGCGTGCGCCGGATCGAGGAGGGCGAGCAGACGGTCGTGGGCATCAACCGCTACACCGAGACCGAGGACTCGCCGCTGACGGCCGACGCCGAGGGCGGCATCCTGGTCGTCGATCGCGCGGTCGAGGCCGGGCAGATCGCCGACGTGGAGCGGTGGCGCTCCTCGCGCGACGAGGCGGCGGTGCTCGACGCGTTGTCGGCGCTCGCGCGCGCGGCGGGCAACGAGGACGAGAACATCATGCCCGCGACGATCGCTGCGGCCCGCGCCGGCGCGACCACCGGCGAATGGTCACAGACGCTGCGCGACGTGTTCGGCTCCTACCGCGCGCCGACCGGTGTCGGCGAGGCGATGGCGGGTGGCGGCAACGAGGAGCTTGCGGCCCTGCGCGACGAGGTCGAGCGCGTGTCGGAGGGCCTCGGCCGAAAGCTGAAGATCCTCGTCGGCAAGCCGGGCCTCGACGGCCACTCCAACGGCGCCGAGCAGATCGCGGTGCGCGCGCGGGACGCCGGCATGGACGTCGTCTACCAGGGGATTCGGCTGACGCCGAGCGAGATCGCGACCTCGGCTCTGCAGGAGGGGGTCCACGTCGTCGGCCTGTCGATTCTGTCGGGCTCGCACCGCGAGCTGATCCCGCTCGTCGTCGAGGAACTGCGCGAAGCCGGCGTCGACGCGCCGGTCGTGGTCGGAGGGATCATTCCCGAGGCCGACGTCGCACAGCTGCGGGAGGCCGGCGTCGATGCGGTCTACACGCCCAAGGACTTCGACCTCTCCAAGATCATGCGGGACATCGTCGAGCTCGTCGCCGAGCGCCACGGGCTGACGGCGGCCGCTTGACGTGCCCTCGCGGGGCGAGGCGCCGAGCGGCGCCGAGCTGGGCCGACGGCTGCGCGAGCGCGACCTGACCGCAGCGCCCGCGGTGCTCAACCTCGTCGAGCACCGGGCGGCGGGCGGACGGGAGCAGGTGGCCGCGCTGCTGCGCGAGGTCTCACCCGCGGTCCTGGGGGGTGAGGCGCCGGCGCATATCGTCGGCGTGACCGGGCCGCCGGGCGCCGGTAAGTCCTCGCTGTTGAGCGAGCTCGTGCGGGCGTGGCGGGCCGACGGGCGCAGTGTCGCGGTGCTGGCCGTCGACCCGACCTCGAAGCGCACGGGCGGCGCGCTGCTGGGCGACCGGGCCCGCATCGCGACCGAATCCGGCGACCGCGAGGTCTTCATGCGCTCGACGGCGGCCGGAGACCACCTCGGCGGCCTGGCGCCGTCCACCCGCGCCGCCGCCCAGGCACTGGCCGCGGCGTTCGACGTCGTCGTGATCGAAACCGTCGGGGTGGGCCAGTCCGAGACCGACGTCGCGGACGTGGCCGACACCGTTGCGGTGATCGTCCAGCCCGGCTCCGGGGACGTGCTCCAATTCCTGAAGGCGGGGATCATGGAGATCCCCGACGTGCTGGTCGTCACGAAGGCGGACCTCGGCAACATCGCCGAGAACGCGGTGCGCGATCTCTCCGCCGCGCTGGGCGGCCTGGGCGCGCGCGAGGTGCCGGTGGTCGCGGTCTCGTCGCTGCCGCCGGCGCGCGGGATCGACGAGCTCATGGAGGCGCTGGAGGGTCACCGCTCCCGGATCGACCTCGAGGCGCGGCGGGTCCGCGCCCGACGCCGCCACGCGCTCGCCGACTTCGCCGCCGAGCACGGCGAGCGCGGCCTGCGCGCGCTCGGCGGCCGCCGACAGGCGCAGGCATTCCTCGACGAGCTGGCGCCGGAATTGGACGTGCCGGCGCTGGAAGACCGCCTCGAGGAACGCGCCCGAGCTTAAAGACCGTGACTTCGACCGCGACCAAGCGGTCTATGACGTGTTGAGAGCGCCATCGAACGGGCACAGTTGAGATTCCCGATGCGACGTCTGCTGCTCGCGCTCGCCCTGCTCGTGCCGGCCGCGCTGCCCGCTCCCGCGGCGGCCTCGCCCTGCACGCTCGGCCTGGACCTGGCCTCGCATCGCGACCGGGCCCCGAGCCCCTGCAGTCACTACGACCTCGACGGCGCGCGCGCCGTGGGCCCGATCGCGCCCGGCCCGGGCGCCGGCGCCACGCTGATCGCGCTCGACGGCGGCGGTCTGTTCGCCGCGCGCGTGAGCGGAGCCGGCGCGGTCACCCGGACGGCCCTCCCCCGCGGGGTGACGACGGTCCACGGTCTGGCCCGCGCGCCCGACGGCACCCATTGGTTCACGGCCGGCGACCTGGTCGGCCGCCTCGGCTCGGACGGCGCGGTCGCGCTGTTTCGGCCGCCGGTCGCGGCCACGGGCGGCATCGCATCCGGTCCGGACGGCGCCATGTGGTTCACCGCGGCGCGGGCGATCGGACGCATCGACGCCGCCGGGGCGACACGCGTCTTCGCGCTTCCCGTCAACCCGGCGGGCGGCATCGCGACACTCGGCGGCGCGCTGTGGTTCAGTGCCGGATCGCACGTGGGCCGCCTGTCGACCGGGGGCGCGCTGCGGTCGTTCGCCCTGCCGGCCGACCTGCGGGCGACCGGGTCGGTGACCGGCGCCGGCGACGGACGGTTGTGGTTCGTGGACGCTCGCCATCACCGGCTCGGGCGCATCGGCGGCGGGGGACGGGCCGTCGGGTTCGGCCTGCCGGGCCGGCCGTTCGGGATCGTGCGCGGCCCGGATGCGTCGACCGTGTGGGCGACGGTGCGCCGCAGCAACGGTCAGAACTGGATCGCGCGCATGACGACCCGCGGGCTGTCCTCGCAACGCCCGCGTGGCCTGCGCTGCGACGCATTCGTGCGCGCCGCGTGCTGGTTCGACTACCCGCACGTCCCGCTCGGCCAGCTCATGCTGCTGAACGCACTCGGACCGCCGAGCGGCGTCACCGTCGGCGCGGACCGCCGCATCTGGTTCGCCGAGAGCGGGCGCGCCGGCGCGGTGATCCCGTTCCGGGGAGTGCGCGTGTGTGCGCGCGCGCCGTCGACGTCCGACCTCATCGGGATCGCCTGCACCCACCCGGCCGTCCCCGACTTCCGGCTCACGCACAGCGGCGCGCCGTACGTCGAGTTGACCTGCCCGCGGTACACGCTGCGCTACTGCGCCGGCACGGTTGACCTGCGCGTCGCGGGCAGCGACGAGTTCCTCGGCCGCGGGCACTACGTGCTCCATGCCAACGACAACCCGCGGGTGCGGGTGCTGCTCTCGGCCCACGGTCAGTCGCTCGTGCGCCGGCGCGGCCGCCTCATCGTGGGTGCGACGATCAACGCGCACGATGCGGCGGGTCTTCGGCAGACGATCCACGCCCGGATCGCGCTCCTGCCGCCGGGCTGAGCTCCACCGGCGGGCGCGGTCGGTCAGAATGCCCGCGCCTTGCTCACCGACACGCTGATCGTGCTCGCCGCCTTCGCGCTCGTCAGCGCGGTGGCCGGCCTGCTTGGCGCGCCCGACCTCGGGACGGCCCTGGCATTCGGCCAGATCGGCTTCGCCATCGCGCTCGTGTACGTGATGCTGCGGCGCTGACCTCGCGCTCTGAACAGCGGTCATCGAGGTCCGGCCCGAGCGGGCGGCGAAAACCGAGGCCGTCTCGAGCCCGCAGAGCCGAGCTAGCTCAACCGCCCGGCCAGCTCCCCGGCCACGTGCCGCGCGCACGCCATCACGGTGATCATCGGATTCACCTTCAGGGAGGTCGGCATCAGGCTGGCGTCGGCAACCCACAGGCCGGGCACGTCGTGGCTCTCCCCGGTCGGCCCGACGGCGGCGCTGGCGTCGGCGCCCATGCGTGCGGTCCCGAGTGGGTGGAAGGCCTCGAGGCGCAGGTCGCCGGGGGCGAAGCGCCCGTCGGCGAGCGCCGCCTGCTCGCCCGGAGCGAGCCGCGAGACGCCGTGGATCTGCGGATAGACCTCGACCGCGCCGGCGGCGAACAGGAGATCGGCGGCGCGCCCGATGCCGTACACGAGCTCGCGTGCGTCGTCGTCGCGCAGCTTGTAGGTGACGCGCCCGGACGCCGACACGCGGCCCTCGGAGCGCTCGGACAGGTGGACGCCGATCACTCCGAGGTTCTCGAATCTCTCGATCCCCGCCTTCAGCTCCTGCCCGACCCCGGGCAGCCAGTGCGCGGAGAACGGCAGCGGGGTGAAGGTGGCCTCGAGGAACAGTCCGCGGTCCTGCCACTCGTCCACGTACCAGCTCTGCATCACGCCGTCCCAGCCGCGCACCGGCTCCTCGAAGCGCGCCCCGACCCAGCATGCCGGGTGGATGCGCAGGTGCCGCCCGACCGACCCGGAGCCGCGTGCCAGGCCGTCGCGCAGCAGCAGCCGCGGCGTGCCGAAGGCGCCGGCCGCGAGCACCACGGCGCGGGCGCGGACCTCGTAGGGGTCCTCGCGGCCCTCGACGCGGCAGCGCACCCCCGCGGCGCGCCCGTTCTCGACGAGCACGCGCGTCACCCGCGCTCCCGCCCGCACCCGCGCACCCGCGGCGGCCGCGCGCGGCAGCTCGCCGACGTGCGTCGCCTGCTTCGCGTCGATCCGGCAGCCGGTCGGGCAGCTGCCGCAGCAGACGACGTCCCCGGCGTTGCGCCGGATCGGCCCGTGCGAGACGCCCAGCGCCTCGGCGCCGGCGCGGCAGACGGCGGCGTTGCCGCCCGCGGTCGCCGGGTCGACCGGAGCCACGCGCAGGTCGCGTTCGACGCCCTCGAACTCGGCATCCAGCTGAGTGGCCCAGGGTATGCCGAACTCGTCGCGCCAGCGGGCGAGCACGGCGTCCGGTGTGCGGAAGCAGGTGCCCGAGTTGATCACGGTCGTGCCGCCGACGCAGCGGCCCACGGGCACGGGGATCGTCGGCTTCCCCTCCGCGAACGTCAGGCCGCCGTCGCGATAGAGCATCGGCAGGGCGACGAGTGGGTCGGTGTCGTAGTCCCGCGCGTCGTGGTAGTCGCCCTCCTCGACCACGATGACGTCCAGGCCTCGCTCGGCGAGCACGCGGGCCGCGGCGGCGCCGCCCGCGCCGGACCCGACCACGACCACGTCGCAGCGCTCGACGCCGTCGGGCGGCACGAGGGCGTCGGGCTGCAGCGGCGGGACGGGCGGCGGATCCGGCGGAGCGCCGTTCGCCCGCTCGCAGCGGCTGCTCACCCCCAGCGTTGCCTGGACTCCGGGATCGCGCGCGTAGGCGATGCAGCTCAGCGTCTTGAGCAGGAGGGCGAGATCGCGGCGCAGCCGCCCGCCCGCCGCCAGCTTCGCCAGCCGCGCGGCACGGCGCTCGCGCGGGAGCCGGGAGAAGCGCCGCGGAAACGTCGACCACTCGCACGCCCGCAGGCCGGCGCGGATCAGCAGGCGGGTGCGCGGCGACATGCCGGCCACGAGCTCGGACACCGGCCCCGCCACGGGTACGCCGCCCGCGCCCTCCGCGCCCGGGAGCGGCCCGCCGGGCGGCAGCAGCGCCTCGGCCACGGCGGCGAGTGTCGCGCGCTCCGGCGCCGCCAGGCCCGGGGCGCTCCTTCAGGATGGGGCGCGGGCCTCGATTCTCCCCGTCAGCGACCAGCACCCGAGCACGAGCAGGACCAGCCCGCCGTCGACCAGGAAGTTGAGCAGGTAGATGAAGACGTCCTCGTCGAGGTAGAACGCGCCCGCCGCCAGCGACGAGGCGGCCTTGCCCGCGGCCAGCACCAGCAGCATCGGGCGGTAGCGGACCGGATCGAGTGAGACGACGAACGCCAGGCCGGTGATCACGGTCATGTAGGCGAAGCCCAGCGCCAGCCACAGCTTCTCCTCGGTGCGCGGGGCGTGCGAGAACGACCCGAGCGCGTCGCCGAGCTGATCGATCCGGTGCAGCACACCGTCCGGCGTGGCGATGAAGAGGATCCCGACGACGGCGAACGACAGCGCGAGGCTGCGGAGGGTGAGCTTGACCAGGACCTCGGCGCGAGCGGGGGACATCGCGGCGCGTAGCCTAGATGCCGCTGGAGTTCCCGTGCGTCTCGCCGGTGCGGCGCGCCGACGGGAGCTGACCGCGCCCGATCAGACCTGCGCCGCGTTGGCCGAGACGATCCACGTCGAGGCCGGCGCGCGGAGGCCGTCGGGCCCCTGGAACTCGGCCAGGCCGTCGCGCAGCGCGGCGCGAACGTCGTCGTGGAGATGCGCCGCTCGATCGCCCGCCAGGCGGAGGATCTCACCGGCGGGACCCAGCGCCATCACCACGTCGATCGCCTCCTCGACGTCCGCCCCGATGCTGATCGCCAGGTCGCAGCGGCGCAGCGCGATGTCCTCGTAGCCGGCGTGGCGCAGCACGTCGCTCGTGGTGTCCGCGTCGGCCATCGAGAAGGGGCCCGGCCCGCAGGTCGGCTCGTCGTACTCCTCCGGACGCTCGACGATGCCTTCGACGATGGTCTGCGCGCGGTAGAGCCAGTCGTTGTCGAAGCGTCGGCGCCAGACGACCATCACGAGGCGCCCGCCGGGGACGAGTGAGCGCCTCACGTTCTTCAGGGCGACCACGGGATTGGCGAAGAACATCGTTCCGAAGCGGGAGAACGCCAGGTCGTAGGGACCGCCCAGCTCGGCCACCTGCACGTCGCCGACGTTGAATCGTGTGTTCGGCACCCCGGCGTCCTTCGCCTCGCGGCGCGCGACCTCGATGAACTGCCGGGCGGCGTCGACTCCGACCACTTCACCGTCGGGACCGACCAGGCCGGCGATCCGCTGCGACATGTCGCCGAACCCGCACCCGACGTCGAGGACTCGCTCGCCCGTCGCGGGCGGGAACAGGCTCAGCGCCATCTCGCCGTGCGCGCCGAGGCCCGTCGTCACGATCTCGCGAAACTGGAGGAATCGGTCGAACAGCGGCCCGTCCCACGCCCTGACGGCCTCCTCGTTGACGTCGGCCGCCGCGCTTCCCGTTCCCGTCGTGCTCATCGTCCTCTCCTGTTCGCTGGCTCGCCGATGCTACAGGGGCTCGCGCCCCGCAAACCCGGCGTCGAGGGCGTGCCAGTGCGTGATCGAGTCCTCCTCGGATTCGACCCAGCAGAGGTAGACCTCCTCGTCGTCGCGTATCGCCGGGAAGTCGACGAGGCCCCGATCGAGGTCGCGCAGCACGACATCCACCGCGTCCAGCTCCGTGGCCGCGCCGCGCAGGTCGAGGAAGGCCTCCGAGACCGCGCGGCCGGGGTCGCCGCCGCCGTTAGTCGGCCCGGCGTCGGCGAGCGCCTCGCGCACCTCCTCGTCGTTGAGGCGCTCGCGCGCGTCGCGCATCCGATCGAGCCGCTCGGCCACCCAGTCCATGGCCGCGCTGGCCTGCTCGAGGGTGTAGTGGCGGTCGTGCCGCATGGTCGGCGCGAGCCTACGTCATCGGCGGCGTGACGCTCGCACCGTCACCACGACGCGCCCCGTGCGCAGATCGCGCCGGAAGGCGCGCGCCGTGTAGCGCCGCCCGCGCCGGCTCGCGCCGAAGCGCTTGATGATCACGGCGCGGCCGCGGCGATTCGTCCTCGCGTTGCGCCCGGCGAAGCGGATGCGCGCGCCGGCCACGGGGCGCAGGCGCCCGTTGACCCGCGCGCGGGCGAGGAAGACGAAACGCACCCGCCGGCCGGCCCGGGCGGACCGCGGCGAAGCCGAGAGGTGGATCGCGGCGGCCCCGACGGGCGGCGGCGGCGTGCAGGTCTGGCGCACCCGCCCGGTCCCGGGGGTGACGTTCACGCCGACCTCACCGGCACCGGCGCAGGCCGCGATCTGCAGCGTGGCGGCGCCCGGGCGCGATCGCACCGAGCCGCCCTCGACGGCGACGTCGTAGCCGCGCGGATACTGGCGCACGGGGAGCGCGATCTCGGTGAGCGCCCCGCTCGCGAGCGCACCGCCCCCGGCGCGCGTCGTGCGGTAGCGCAGGTCGAACCGGTGAGCGTCGGGGTCGAAGCCGAAGCTCTCGGGCGTGCCGGCCACGGCCTGCGGATACGGACGGGAGAGGATCGCGAGCTTGGCCGACTTGACGTTGGAGCCCGTCGGCGGCCTGCTCGGGTCGAGCACGATCGCCTGGGTGTCGCCCGGTCCCGACGTCGTCGGGTCCGAGCAGCCGCAGTAGTGCCATTCCTGCCAACCGACCATGTTGCGGTCGGCCCGGGCGACCATCTTGCCGAGGAGGATGGCGTCGTCCGTGGCTCCGAACTCGGTGAGGAGGTTCGGCTCCCCCGTGCGCGTGGCGTGATTGGCGGCGTTGGCGAAGACCGTGTCGTCGAACGTGTCGCAGGAGGAGTCGTGGCCGCTCGGGCCGGGCGACAGGCAGTAGTCGTGGAAGGCGAAGGCGCCTCGCGGGTCGCCGAGCGGCCCGGTGCTCGTGGGAGCGCCGAAGTTGAAGAGGACGGCGGGCTCGTAGAACACCAGGGTGCGCCGGTCGACCTGCCGAATGGCGGCCGTCGAGCGGTTGGCGAACGCGGTGAGCGTCGAATCGAAGGCCGGGCATCCGCTCGCGGGATTGGCGCACGGCTGCCACGCGCTGCCGGGCCACGGCTCGTTCATCAGCTCGTAGCCCAGGACGCTGCGGTTCGACCCGAACCGCTGCGCCACGTGACGCCAGGCCGCCGCGTAGCGGTCCTGCAGCCCCACGCCGCCCGGCCCGGGATCGTTGTTCCAGAAGTGGTCGAAGGCGCGCTGGAGCGCCGGCATCACGAGGTAGTTGTTCGGGAAGCCCGACTTGGGCTCGTGCGGCAGCCCGTCGTCCTGGACCGCCCAGTCCGGCCAGCCCTCACCCTGGAACGCCTCGTTGTAGAGGTCCTGGTGGAAGTCGAGCATCGAAACGATGCCGTGCCGTCCCAGTGTGTCCACGGTGCTCGCGATGCGGGCCAGGTAGGCGTCGTCGTAGACCCCCGGAGAGGGCTCGACCGCCTTGTAGATCACACCGACGCGGACCGTGTTGTAGCCCTCGGCGGCGAGGAAGGCGGCGTCGTCGTCCCCGAAGCCGGTGGCGTCCGGAGCGTACGGCGGCCGCTTGTAGACCATGTTGTAGCCGTGGAGGATCACCACGCGCCCCTGCGCATCGGTGACGAAGCGCCCGGCGTGACCGAGCGGGAGGGCGGGAGCGGCGGAGGCGGCGGGCGTCGCGACGGCGAGCAGGCCGGCGACCACGGCGCAGATGAGCAGTCGAAGGGACATCGCTGCGGAAGAGCCCGGCCACGATATCTGGCCGCGGAGCCGATAGCGTGCCGGCATGGCCATCGGCTGCTTCGTCTCGAGCGGACGCTCGCTGGACCGGGCGATCGAGCGGGTGCGCCTGGCCGAGTCGCTCGGCTACGAGGCCGCCTACACCACGCACATCGCCGGCCGTGAGTCGCTCACCGTGGTGACCGCCTACGCGCTGGCGACGGAGCGCATTCGCGTCGGGACCGGCGTGGTCCCGATCTACACCCGCACGCCGGCCACCATGGCCCAGACCGCGGCGACGATCGACGAGCTCTCCGGCGGCCGCCTGAACCTCGGGTTGGGGGTCTCGCACCGGCCGGTGGTCGAGGGCTGGCACGGGCAGACCATCGACAAGCCCGTGGCCGAGATGCGCGAGTACGTCGCCATCGTGCGGGCGATCCTCCGCGGAGAGTCGCCCCCGGCGGGTGAGAAGTGGCAGACCGGCTTCCAGCTGGGCGGCCTCGACCCGCGGCCCGACGTGCGGATCTACGTCGCCGCGCTGATGCCGGGCATGCTGCGCCTGGCCGGTGAGATCGCGGACGGGGTGATCCTCTGGCTGTGCAACCCCAACTACATCCGCGACGTCGTCGTGCCCGAGGTGACGACCGGGCGCGAGCGGGCCGGCAAGACGCTCGAGGGCTTCGACGTGGTGGCCGCGGTGCCCGCCGCGGTGACCGACGATCCCACCCCGGCGTACGACGCGATGCGCCGCGAGCTCCTCACCTACTTCGGGCTCCCGTTCTACCGCGCGATGATCGAGCGCTCCGGCTTCGAGGCCGACGTCGCCGCCTACGACGCCGCGGCCGGCGACGTCGACAAGATGCAGGCCGCGATCTCGACGGACTTCCTGGCCGTGCTGACCGCCGTCGGCGACGAGTCGGCGGTCCGCGCGGGGATCGAGCGCTACCAGGGCGCCGGTACGACCTCGCCGTGCGTCGGCCCGATCCCGGGCACCGACTTCGAGGCGACGCTGCGGGCGGCGGCGCCGGGGGGCTGAGCGCCTAGTCGCCCGAGCGGTGCTGACCGGCCGGGGCGGGCGGCTGGGCGCCGGAGAGCGAGGAGATCCGCCAGTTGCCGCCGTCCTTGGTCAGCCGGATCGTGTCGGTCGACGTCGGCTGGCCGGCCGCGCTGCTGCGCACGAGCGCGAGGGCGAGCTTGTCGGTGACCTTGATCTTGATCACCTGCAGCTTTGGGCTACGAACGGTGCCCAGGCCGATGCGCAGTGCCTGGTCGCACGGCAGGCCGACCTGGGCGAGGCGGTCGATCAGCGAGCGGGCGAGCACCTTGCCGCACAGCGCGTTGTAGTCCTGGCGCGCGGTCGCCTGCTCGTAGCGCTTGAGGGTGTCGCGCACCTGCTGCTGGTCGGACGAGCCGCACCCGGCCGCGGAGAGCGCAATCGCGAGGGTCGCGGCCGCGGCGGCGACGGCCGCTGCCGGTGCGCGGGCGAACATGGCGCTCAGAGTACCCTTCGCGCATGGCCCCGGAGCCACGGCACGTCGGTCCCGACGGCGGCTGAGCCGCCGCTCTCGCCGCATGTTCCGGCGCGCCCTGACCCGCCGCCTCCGCGCGGCGCCGCTGATCGCCCTCGCCGCCCTCGCCGTGGCGGCGCCCGCCGCGTACGGCCATGCGGCGTTCCTCGGATCGACGCCGGCGCCCGGCGCCCGGGTCCAAGCCGCCCCGGCGGCCGTCACGCTGCACTTCACCGACACGCTCAACCGCCGCCTCTCGGACGTCCACCTCCTCGACGCGCGCAGCGGGAGGCGCGTCCCGGCGTCCCAGCACGCGGCCGGCCCCGACGCCGTGGTGCTGCGCCCGGCGGCCGGGCTGCCCCGGGGGGCCTACCGGGTCGACTGGCACACGGTCTCGACCACCGACGGCCACGAGCTGCAGGGATCCTTCGGGTTCGGCGTGCGCGTGGCGGCCGCCGGCGGCGGACGCTCCGTGGAGCAGAGCCCGCTCGCCGATCTCGGCTGGGTCCGCGCCGTCGTGCGAGCGCTTCTGTACGCGACGCTGCTGACGTTCGCCGGAGCGCTGCTGCTCACGGCGCTGTTGGGCCGCGACTGGCTCGTCCCGGCGCCGCTGGAGGCGGCCGCCGCGCGCGCCGGGCTCGACGCGGAGGCGGCACGGCGGCGGGCGCGCGGCCTGGTGGCGGACCTGGGCCTGTTCGCCGCCGCGCTCGCCGCGGCGGCGGCACTCGTCGACGCCGGCCGGGCAGCGCGTGGGGTCTCGCCGGCCGATCTGAGCGACTTCCTGCTGGCCAACGTGACCGGGCTCGCGCGCGTGGCCGTCGTAGCGCTCATCGCACTGGCGGCGATCCTGGCCCGGCGGCGCCCGCGCCCGGCCGCGCTCGCCGTCACCGGCGCGCTCGGCGCGCTGGTCGCCTCCGGCCACGCGAACTCCGCACCGGCCCGCGGTGTCGCGATCGTGGCCGACTGGGCGCATCTGCTCGGCGCCGCCGTGTGGGTCGGGGGCATCGTGCTGGTCGCGCTGGCGTGGGCGCCCGCGCTGCGTAGCGGGACCGCGATGCGTCTGGCCGTCGCGCGCCACGTGCTGGCGCCGTTCGGCCGCGTCGCGCTCCCGGCGTTCTGCGTCGTCGTCGTGGCCGGCGTGGTCAACGCGGCCGTCGAGCTCGGCGCGGTGTCGGATCTGTGGCAGACGGCCTACGGCCGCGTGCTGCTCGTCAAGGTCGCGCTCGTGGGCGCGATCGCCGCCGCCTCCTACGGCCACGCGCAGCGCCTGCGGCCACGGCTGCTCGCCGCGAACCCGCACCCCCCGGTTGCGCTCGAGCGCCGGCACTGGCGGCTCGTCGGCGCCGAGCCCCTCCTCGCGCTGGGCGTCTTCGCCGCCGTCGGCGTGCTCGTGGCCTTCCCGCTGCCGCCCCGCCAGCTCGACGATGCCACCAGCGGCTCCCGCGCCGCCGTTCCCTCCTGTTCGCCCTGCCCCCTCCCCGCCCCGGCCGCCGACGAGCTGTCGGTCGCGGCGCAGGGCGGGTCGATGGTCGCGGCCGCCTGGATCCGCCGGTCCGGCGGGCGCACGACCGGGACCGTCCGGCTGCTCGACTACCGCGGCCAACCGGCGCCCACGGGCCCACGCGTGCTCGGCGCCGCCGGTCAGAGCACGTGCGGAGCCGGCTGCGCACGCTTCGCGATCGCCGGCGCACCTGTCGTGGTCAACGTCGCGGTGGTCGACCGCGGGACCACGTTCCCGGTCGCGCTGCCCGCGACGTGGAGCCCCACCGGAACGGCGCGCGCCCGCGCCCTCCTGGACCGCGCGCAGGCCACGATGCGGGCGCTGCGAAGCATCCGCCAGGTGGAGGACGTCACCAGCGGCCCGGGCACGTTCGCGCGGACGACGTACCGCCTGCGCGCACCCGACCGCCTCGAATACGCGACCGACCGCGGTGTCCGCGGCGTGGCCGTCGGCGCCCGGCAGTACGTCCGGGTTCCGGGCGGCACGTGGCAGGGGTCGCCGACGGCCGCCGGCGTGCCGTTCCGCACGGCCTCCTGGTTTCGCTTCACGCCGTACGCGACCGCCGTGCGGCTGCTCGCCGAGCACACCGCGGGCGGGCGGCGTATCGCCGAGCTCGCGCTCATGGACCCGGGAACCCCCGTGTGGACGCGGCTGACCGTCGACGAGAACAGCGGCCGCGTCCTGCGCGACGCGCTCCTCCTTCCCGCCCGCTACGTCACGCACCGGAACACCGCCTTCGACGCCCCGGTCGCGATCGCCGAGCCGAAGGGAGCCGTCCGTGGCGGCTGAGGCGCCCGAGCGCTCGCCCCTGCGCCTCGTCGGGCGGATCGCCGCCGCCCTGATCGGCGTCGCCTTCGTGGCGCTGCTCGCCTACGGACTGGCGACGAAGTCACCGGACCGCACGGTCGACGACGGGCTGCGCGCGTCGGGCTCGGTCGGCGCTCCGGCGCTGAACCAGCCGGTGCTCGAGCGCGGCGACCTCGGCGCCCCGCTCCGCTCTCGGGTGGGCAGCGCGTTCGCGGGGGGGCACGTGTCGCTTGCCCAGCTGCGCGGCGTTCCGGTGGTGCTCAACTTCTGGGCCTCGTGGTGCGACCCCTGCCGCGCCGAGGCGCCGGTCCTCCAGCGCGCATGGCTGCGGGAACGCGCGCACGGCGTGCTCTTCCTCGGCTTGAACATGCAGGACATCACCGACGACGCGCACGCCTTCACGCGGGCCGTCGGCGCCACCTACCCCAGCCTGCGCGACCGCAGCAACGGCGTGGCGCACCGGTGGGGGGTGACCGGGCTGCCCGAGACGTTCTTCCTCTCGACCCAGGGCCGCGTGGTGGGCCACGTCATCGGTGCCGTCTCCCCCTCCCAACTCGCGGCCGGCATCGCCGCAGCCCAGGCCGGCGGGGCACTCGGCGTCGAATCGGGCGGCCAGCGCCGCAAGACCCGGTGATGGAGAGCGGCGACGCACCGGACGCCCTCGACCGGGACGCGCTCCGCGCCCGGCGGGAGGCCGCGCGGGCGCGCCGCCGCCGTGCCCGCCTGCGCGGCCTGGCCGTGCTCGGTGCGGCCCTCGCCGTGCTCGTCGCCGCCGTCGTGGCGCTCGCCGGCGCGGGCGGCGGGGGCGGCACGAAGCCCGGCTCGGCGAGCCCCGCGGCGCTGAACGGCGGCACGGCCACGTCGGGATCGACGTCGAAGAAGGGGACGCAGGGTTCGCCCGCCAACCTCGACGCGCTCGTCGCGGCCGGCAAGCCGGTGTACTGCGGTGGCGGCCACCAGCGGCTGGTCGCGCTGACGTTCGACGACGGCCCCGGGCCGTACACGAACTTCGCGCTGGACCAGCTCGGCCGGGCTCAGGTTCGCGCGACCTGGTTCCTCGTCGGGCGCAACCTGCAGACCTTCGCGTCGCTTCCCCCGAAGGAGATGGCGCGCGGGGAGCTCGCCGACCACTCGTGGACACATCCGCCGCTCACCGCGCTGGCACCGGATGCCGCCACGAGCGAGATCCAGCGCACTCGCGACGCCGTGTCCGCCATCGCCGGGAGGCCGATCCGCATGTTCCGTCCACCGTACGGCCTGCGCAACGCGAGCATCGACGACACGGTCCGGCGGCTCGGCATGGTCAACGTGATCTGGAACGTCGACAGCCTCGACTCCGCCGGCGCCGACAAGCACCGCATCGCCGCCACGGTCATCGCGAACCTGCGCCCCGGTGCGATCGTGCTGATGCACGAGAACCGCGGCCAGACGATCCAGGCGCTGCACAAGATCCTTCCGGCGCTGAGCCGCAAGAAGCTTCAGGCCGTGCCGTTGAGCGAGCTCCTCCAGCGCGATCCGCCGAGCCGGGCACAGCTCGACCGCGGACCCGATGGCTGCCCGAAGCAGACCGGCGGCGGGGTCAGCGCCGGCGGCTGACCCCGCCGCGCCTGCGTCAGACGATCGGGTCGCCGGGGAACTTCACGCCGAAGCGCTCGATGAGCCCCGGGACGCTGTCCGGCTGCATCTCGAGCTCGTAACGCGCGCACAGCTCACCCATGACCTCGGGGTCGGCCGGCCCCCCCTCGCTGAGATCGGCCAGCTCCGCGAAGAACCGCTCGAAGCCGGCGGGAGAGATGATCTCGAGGATCCGACACGGCTCGTCGCCGGCGGTCCAGAAGGTGTGCCACTGGCCGCGGGGCTTGAAGACCAGGTCGCCGGGGCCGGCCTCGAGCACCTCGTCCCCGAGCAGCGCGCCCATGCGCCCCTCGAGCACGTAGCTGTACTCGTCCTCGCGATTGTGCCGGTGCAGCGGCGCCGCCAGCGCGCGCGGCCCCATCGGGTGCTCGACGAGCGAGAACCCGCCGCCGGACTCGTCGCCGTCGATCATGAACCGGACGCCGATGCTTCCCAAAAAGCCCGCCTTGCCGTCCTTCGGGCCGACCACCTTCGCCGTCGTCGTCTCCATCGTCCTCCCCTTTCATTGAACAGTGGTGTCGCGGCAAACGTACACGATGACCGCGGCGTGTGTCAATATTCAGTGGACAACCATGACCGATCAAAAGCGACCGTACCGGATGAAGCGCCGCGCCGAGCTCGAGGCGGCCACTCGCCGGCGCATCACGGAGAGTGCGATGGAGCTGCACGGCACGCTGGGCCCGTCGCGGACGTCGGTCAGCGCCGTGGCGCAGCACGCGGGTGTTCGGCGCTCCACGGTCTACCGGCATTTTCCGGACGAGAAGTCCCTCTTCGCGGCCTGCAGCGCCCACTGGAGGGCAGCGAACCCGACTCCCGACCTCGGCCGCCTGGCGCCGATCGAGGATCCCGATGAGCGGCTCCGGAAAGCTCTTCGGGAGCTCTACGCCTTCTACCGTCGCAACGAGCGCATGTTGGACAACCTCGTGCGCGACGAGCCGTTGATGCCCACCGTCAGGTGGACGTTCGAGGGTTTTCGTGCCTACCTCGCGGGCGCGCGGGACGTGTTGATGGCCGGCCGGCGCGGGCGGAAGCGACAGCGAGCCGCCATCGGCCATGCGCTGGCGTTTACGACCTGGCGATCGCTGGCCACGGAGCAGGAGCTCGACGACCGGCAGGCCGCAGATCTCATGTGTCGCCTCGTTGCCGCGGCGGCGTAGACAACGGCACCCCCGCGGAGCGCCGACGTGTGTTGTGTCATGCAGGTCGCTCCGCGGCGCGAGGACGCAACGCGTCCTAGACGCCGTTGTAGAAGTCCAGACCGAGGTCTCGCAGCAGGTTCTGCGCCTTGATGTTGAGCTGGAAGAGCTCGCCGGTGAAGACGAGCACACCCATCACGATCAGGATCGCGCCGGCGACGACCTGGATCGCCGCGTAGTGGCGCTTGACCCAGCCGAAGGCCCGCTGGGCGGTGGCGAACGCCACGGCGAAGAAGAGGAACGGCAGGGCGAGCCCCAGCGAGTAGAACGCGAGGAGCGCCGCCCCGCGGCCGGTCCCGCTCGACGTCGACGCCAGCCCAAGGATCGCGCCCAACGTCGGGCCGACGCACGGGGTCCAGGCGATCGCGAACGCCGCGCCCGCCACGACCGGCCCGCCGCGGCCGGCGCGCTCGATCAGCCCGGGCGCGCGCCACTCGCGGTTGAGCCGCACGACGAACACCGACGCGATGAACAGCGCGCCCATGGCGATGATCAGCACGCCCGCGATCTTGTTCAGCGTGTCCTTGTGGTCTTGGAGGAACGAGCCGACCGCCGTCGCGCCGAGGCCGAGCAGGATGAAGATGGCCGAGAAGGTCGCGACGAAGAGCAGGCTGCGCGCCAGCACCCGCGCGTCGACTCCCCGCGTCTCCCCCGGCCGCGTACCCGACACCGCCGCGAGGTAGCCGGGGACCAGCGGCAGAACGCACGGCGAGACGAA
>DASYIJ010000184.1:0-15897 GCA_035997675.1 Solirubrobacteraceae bacterium | reverse complement strand
GGGTCCATCATCAGCCCGTCGCACTGCACCCGGGCCTTGGAGCCCTGGGAGTGATGGCCCATGCGGACGAGGCCGCGGTAGCCCATGATCCCGCCGTCCTTGGAGATGGACTTGGCGAGGATGTTCGAAGTGGTGTTCGGGGCCAGGTGGACGACCTTGGCGCCGGTGTCCTTGTGCACGCCCTCGCCGGCGACGCCGACGTTCAGGTGGTCGGCGCGCGCGCCCTCGCCCATCAGGAACGAGCCCGGGTAGAGCATCACGTACTTCGCTCCCATGGACCCGCCGACCCACTCGACGGTGCCCTCGGACTCGACCACGGCGCGCTTGGTGTTGAGGTTGTAGACGTCCTTGGACCAGTTCTGGACCGTGGTGTAGCGGGCCTTGGCGCCCGCCTTGACGAAGATCTCGACGACCGCGGAGTGCATCGAGTTGACGCTGTAGGTCTGCGCCGTGCAGCCCTCGATGTAGTTCACATCGGAGCCTTCCTCGGCGATGATCAGCGTGTGCTCGAAGGTGCCCTCGGCCTGGCCCTCCATGCGGAAGTAGGCCTGAAGCGGAAGGTCGACCTTGACCCCGGCGGGGACGTACAGGAATGACCCGCCCGACCAGATCGCGCCGTGCAGCGCTGAGAACTTGTTGTCCTGCGGCGGCACGCACTTGGTCATGAAGTACTGCTCGAGGAGCTCCGGGTACTCCTGCACCGCGGTGTCGGTGGAGCAGAAGAGGATCCCCATGTCCTTGTACTGCTGCTTGAGGCCCTCGTAGACGGGCTCGTTGTCCCAGACGCCGACGACGCCGGCGAGGTGCTCGCGCTCGGCCTGCGGGATGCCGAGGTCCTCGTAGGTCTTCTTCATGTTCGCGGGAACGTCGTCCCAGCTGTCGAAGCGACCGGCGGTGGGGGGCGAGTAGAGGACGAGGTCGTCGAAGTTCAGCGAGGAGAGGTCGACGCCCCAGGTCGGAACCGGCTTGCGCTCGAAGATCTCATAGGACTTCAGCCGCTTGTTGCGCATCCAGTCGGGCTCGCCCTTGATCTTGGACATCTCCTCGACGACTTCGCGGGAAATGCCGGTGCGAGCGCGCAGCTGGCCCTGGTCGTCCTCGACGACCGGGCTGGGCTTGGTGATGCGGGTTCTGTCAGCGGTGGCCATATCCGTTTCCTGTGGTCGGGATTCTAGCGTGGGGAGTACCCGGAACGGATCCTGATCGCACATCGAGTTGTCAACGCCGTGTTGGTTCCCAATTGACCGGAACTCAGGCGCTCTCTACGGTTCCGCGCGTGCCAACGATCCGGACGATGCTCGCGACGCTCGCGTGCTTCGGCGCACTCGGTGCGGCGCCGGCGGCGGCGGCGCCGCCACCCATCAAGCACGTCTTCGTGATCGTACTCGAGAACAAGGGCTTCTCCGAGACCTTCGGGGCGGGCTCCCAGGCCCCGTACCTGTCGAAGACGCTGACCGCCCAGGGCCAGCTGCTTGCGAACTACTACGCGGTCGCGCACCTGAGCCTGCCCAACTACATCGCCATGGTCAGCGGGCAGGCGGCGAACGCGATGACCCAGTCCGACTGTCAGTTCTATACGAATGTGGTTCCGGGCACGATCGGCACGGACGGCCAGGCCGTGGGCCAGGGTTGTGTGTACCCCTCGCCGGTGAAGACGGTCGCCGACCAGCTCCGCGCGACGGGCCTCGCCTGGCGGGGCTACATGCAGGACATGGGCAACTCGGCCACCGAACCGAAGACCTGCCGGCACCCGGCGCTCAACAGTCAGGACAAGACCCAGACCGCGAAGGTCGGCGACCAGTACGCGGCACGGCACAACCCGTTCGTGTACTTCCACTCGATCATCGACGACACGGCGAACTGCAACGCGAACGTGGTGGGCCTCGACCGCCTGCCTGGCGATCTCGCGTCGGCGCAGACCACGCCCAACTACTCCTTCATCACCCCGAACCTGTGCGAGGACGGCCACGACGCTCCGTGCGTCGACGGCCGCCCCGGGGGCCTGGTGAGCGCCGACGCGTTCCTGCGCACCTGGGTCCCGCGGATCCTCGCCTCGCCCGCCTACCAACAGGACGGCCTGCTCCTCGTGACCTTCGACGAGGCCGAGAACGCCGACGCCACGGCGTGCTGCGACGAGCAACCGGGCCCGAACACGCCCAACCCGGGCGCGACCACGCCGGGACCGGGCGGCGGTCTGGTGGGCGCCGTGGCGCTGTCGCCGTGGGTCCAGCCCGGGACGATCAACGCCCACCCCTACAACCACTACGGCCTTCTGCGCAGCGTGGAGGACATCTTCGGGCTCTCCCACCTCGGCTATGCGGGACGCGCGGGCCTGGCCTCGTTCGGCTCCGACGTCTTCAACGGGGACGGTCCCTCGATCGTCGGGCCGACCTGCGCGGAGAGCACGCTGCCGGCGGCGCGCCGCGGGGTCTACGGCCGCACGAGCCTGATCGCCGCTGCGAAGGTCGTGCGCCGGCGCGGCCGCGCCTACCTGCAGCTGATCTTCCGCCACCGCGCCTCGCTCGACGCGCGCCAGATCCAGCGAGTGGGCCGGCGCACGCGCACCGTCCGCATCGGCCTGCGCAGCGTCCGGTCGTGTCGCAGCTACGTGCGCACGCTCTCGCTCGGTCACGGCACCGTGAAAATCGCCGCGCGCTCCGGCGGCGGCCGCGAAATCCGCACAGTCCGCTTCTAGCTCCTCCGTCCGTAATTCGGCGCGACCCGGGCGGTTGTCCCGGTAATGAAACGCCGTACTCCACGCACGGACAGGCTCCATATGTGGCGCAACTCTGTGAACCGCTGTGGGTTCCGTTTGCGTACGGAACGTCGGAAGGAAGGGCTCGGACGCCCTCACGGCGAAAGAAACACCGCCAACGTGGCGTCTGAGAGGACGAGATGAGCGTTCAGGAACTCAGAGAGCTGCTCGAGCGGATCGAGGACACCCGCGAGATCGTCCTGCGGCCAGGCCGCGGGGAGGGGTCCCGGGCCGGGGAGCCGCTCGCCGTCTGGCGGGCCGCCCGTGCCGAGGCCAACGTCGCGCTCGAGGCGTGGCGGCAGGAGCCGGGCGATGCCGCCTTCGCGGTGTACCAGGCGGCCGAGGATCGTGCCGACGCGGCCGAGGCCTCGCTGCGACTGCGTCCCGTACTCGGGTTGCTGGCGGCATGAGCTCGGACTTCAACTACTGCGAGCCGCCCGACGTGCCCGAGGGCATGACGATCGCCGAGTACCGGCGCGCCCGCACGAGCAAGCGCAAGCCGGGCTGGCGCGAGCGCTGGCGCCGCCGCGGGCGCAAGCCCGGCGACCCTCAGACCGCTCCGCCGCGCAAGCGGTAGTACAGCCGGCGCGCCGGGCGCGTGAGGCGGATGAGCCGGCTGCCGCGCAGCGCCTCGAGGCTCACCCTCGTCTCCTCGAGCTCGCGGCGAGCCTCCCGCAGCTCCTCGGCCGTGGCGGCTCCGCGGTCGAGCTCGTCGAGCATCCGCCGCACCATGGCGACCACCGCCACGTCGGACGGGTCCAGCCCCGCGGCCCCGTTGGACGACGGCCGCTCGCCCAGGCTGAGTTCGACGCGACGGTCCACGATGAGGCGCCCCGCGTCCAGGCCCGCCCGGATCTGCTCCTCGGAGAGCGTCGCGTCCGCGTAGTGCTGCGGCAGGTCGCCGCGGCGCTGGATCTCCAGCAGCTCGAGCTGGTCGCGCCCGACGTCCGGCGGCCGGTCCTCGAGCGCCTCGTAGCCGAGCCCGGCGCGGATGACCTTGCGCTCGAACTGGTCGTAGCCGCGCACCGGGAAGTGCAGGATCTCGAGCAGCGGTATCGGGAGCAGCGCTCCGAGTCCGGGCCCGCTGGCCGCGTGGTTGCCGTGGTCGATCGCGACGTCCGGCGAGGCGCGGTGCGCCGCCTTGGGCTCCAGCGGGTCGCCGCGCCGGTTGCGCGACTCGCGCTCCCGGACGACCATGCGCTCGTGAAAGGGCTCCTCGCCGGGGCGCGGGACGAAGTCGCGTCGCGGCACGGCGAGGCGCCCGAAGCGCTTCGGGACCGCGTCCAGGGCGCCCTTGAGCGTCCCGGCGACGGGGAACCAGAACTCGTCGGCGTCGCTGTTGAGGACCCAGTCGGCTCCGTGCTCGACGGCGGCCAGGCGCGCCATGCGGCTGACCCAGGTTGCCTGGTCGAGCGTGTCGGCCTCCTCGCGCAGCACCGTGACCGCGCCCGCGCGCGCATAGCGCTCGAGGATCTCCGGAGTCGCGTCCTGCGACGCGTGGTCGGTGACGAGGACGACGTCGACGCCCTGGCGCAGATGGTGCTGGAGGTTGGCCTCGAGCACGTCCGCCTCGTCGCGGACCACCATCGTCATCGCGAGACGCGTCACGGTAACCGCCCTAGGAGGCGACGAGCGGACGCGGACTCGAGAACACGCCCGGGGCCCGTGCCGCGATCAGCGACCGCGCGACGCTGACGTCGAGCTCGGTCAGCGACAGCATGGAGTGGCCGGTCTGCCGGTACCAGGCGAGGATCTCGGGAACGTGGGCGCCGTGACCGCCGGCGTCGCCGACCCGGCACCACAGGTCGTAGTCCTCCCATCCCACCACGCGCGGGTCGTCCCAGTAGCCGCCGAGGTCGAGCAGAGCCTCCCGCCGGATCAGCGCCATGGCGTCGATGAAGTTCGTTACCCGGAGCAGGTCGACGTCCCAGTCGTGGTAGGACAGCAGCCCCGCGGGCCGGTCGCGGTCGCGCACGGCGATGGTGGGGTACGCGAAGGTGGCATGGGGATCCTCGTCGAGTGCTCGAACGAGTCGTCCGAGGGCGTGCGGGTAGAGCCCGTTGTCGGCGTCGAGCACGAAGACGAGCTCCCCGCGCGCGTGATGGGTGATCGCGTTGCGGGTGCGGGCGAGGCCCTGGTTGTCCCGGTGGACGGCCAGCGCGGCGGGCAGCCAGGGGTGGTTGGCCAGGAACGATTCGACCGCGCCGACCGACCCGTCCGTCGACACGTCGTCGAGCACGAGCAACTCGTAGTCGTCGTATTCGGACGCGGCGACGCTGGCGAGCGCGTCGCGGACCTCCGCCTCGTAGTCGTGCAGCGAGACGCCCACGGTGACGCGCGGCCGGGCAGACTCGTAGGCCGGAGTGCTCGCCGTCCACGACAGCGCCGGCCCGTGCGACGCGTCGCCGGGTGCCCGCATGAGCTGCTGCACCTCCCGCCGGGTCTCCCTCACCTCGATCAGGATCTGCTTGAGGGCTGCCCGGGTCGACGACGGGTCCGGCGCGCCGGCGGTCGCCACGACGTCCGAGTCGGGGACGTAGGGACTCAGCGGCTCCTTGCCCATGCGGCGCAGGGGGCGCGAGGCCAGCGCGTCGGCGATCTCGGCGAGCCGTTTCGCGCCGGTGGACATCGGCAGCTGCGTGCGGACGAAGTCGTAGGCGGCCAGGCGCAACCGGGCCAGCCGTTCTGGATCGTCGAGCAGGTGGTCGGCGAGCAGCGCCAGGCTGTCCGCGCGGCCGGTGACGAGGTGTTCGCCCGCGGCGAGCGGCTCGAGGTCCAGCGAACGCTCGCTGACGACGACGCAGCCGTTGCAGATCGCCTCGAGCACGCGCGGCCACTCCAGCCCGGAGACGCCGCTGCGGTGGAGGTTGAGCAGCACCCGCGCGGAGGCGAGCAGCTCGTGCTTCGGGGCTCCGGTCACGAACGACGCGCCGGCCGCGGGCTTGGGCCGCTCGGGGGCGATGAGCAGGTTGCAGGACCGCTCCCGCAGGGTGTCGGCGTAGCTCGACACCAGCGTCGCGCGGCGCTCGTCGATCGACGCCATGTAGAGGACGTCCAGGGGGCGTTCGGCCGCCTCGTCGCGATGCCAGCGATCCCAGCGCGGCGTGTAGCCGATCGGGACGTGCTCGGCCGGCACCCCGAGCTTGCGCAGCGCCGAGGCCGCGCTGGCGCGAATGTCGGCGACCGCCCCAAGTTGCCGGGCGTAGTGATGGCTGGTGGTGAACCACGACGTGCCGGGCTGCTCGACGTTCAGTCCGACCGTGCGGCGGAGGTGCCCCGGAGTCGGCGAACCGGCGTCCGGGGCCACCTCGAAGAACTCGTGCGGGATGACGACGTAGGCGTCGCGCTCGTCGAACGGCGGGTAGCGATCGACCCCGAGCCTCACCGAGACGCCCTGGTCCGCGACCGCCTCGGCCATCGCCTCCAGCAGCTCGGTCATGTACGCATTGGCGCCCGAGGCGGAGAGGAACCAGAGCTCGTTCATGCGCCGCGCCGCATCACGGTCGCAGACTACGGCCGGCCGACCGGCTGGGTCAAATCGGTCTCGGCGGACGGCTCGGCTTGCGCCTTGCGCACGGCTCGCGACGCCGCGGGCAGGTGCCGAAGCAGCCGGCCGAGGCGCAGCACACGGACCGCCGCGCGCCCCATCCGGCCCCTCCGCGCCATCGGGTAGTTGGCCTGCAGGTAGTCCGCCGACGGTGCGAGGGCCTCGCGCAGGACGGCCGCCTTGCGTGCGAGCCCACGTTGGGTGCGCAGGTGGAAGAGGGCTCCGCTGCCGTACGGCCGATCACCGGCGCGCAGCGCCACGGCCGCAGGCACCTCGGACGGCAGACCGAGCCGGCTCGCGACCGCGGCCCCGAGCGGATCGAGACGGAGTCCCGCGTTGAACGACGCCTCGGCTTCGAGCTCACGGGCCACGTCGACCGCGGCTCGCCACTCCTGCTCGCTCGTCTGCGCCAGCGCGCGCTTGAGGTCCTCGATCGGCCGGGGCTCCCCGGTTCCGTGCGCGGCGGCGTGAAGGCAGACGATGAGCAGGCGACCGCTGCGCCCGGGCACTCGGACGGTGGTGCCTGCCAGGGTCATCGCCTCGGCGCCGGATGACAGGGCCGTCCAGACTCGTTCGTCCGACGCCCGGCAGCCGGCGATCGTGCCGTGCAGGTCCACCGGGGCGACCGTGCCCGGGCGCTGCCAGGTCGACGCGTGGTGCAGTGCGATCCCGTACGAGATGGGCGCGTCGTCGTCGTACTCACCCGAGAATCCCAGCCGGCGCAGCGCGGCGGCGGCCGCCTGCGCCGTGGCGGGCGAAACCAGGAGATCGACGTCGTCGTACGGGCGCGGCGCGCCGTCGCCATAGAGCCATCTCGCGGTGGCGGCGCCCTTGAAGAGAAGACTCGGTACGCCGGCGGCGTCCAGGCAGCGGACCACCTCGGCGGCCACGGCGTCGATGCCGAGGCTCCGCGCCGTCACGAGCGCCGCTTCAGACGCCATGCGCTTCTCGCTGGGTGCGCGAGGTCAACATCGGGCCTGGGCCACAACTCGACCGCCGTGGGCCGGCACGAGGCTCATCCCCAAGCGGCGAACCGGCTCCCGCCGTGTCTCGGCCGGCCGCAGCCGACGCTGCCGCAGCACCGCGCCCAACACGCGCGTCGCCTCGAGCACTGCGAAGCCCGCGCCCGGACACCGCCGGGTGCCTCCGCCGAAGGGCGCCCATGCGTACGGAGCCGGCGCGGCTCCGAGGAATCGCTCCGGCAGGAAACGGCGCGGGTCGCGGTAGAGCTCGGGTTCACGGTGGAGGAGGTAGAGGCAGGGGGCGGCCAGCGTGCCCGCCGGCAGGCGGCGTCCGGTGACCTCGACGTCATCCGCCAACCGCCGGCCGGCGAGCGGCAGGGCGGGGCGCAGCCGAAGCGTCTCGGTGACGACGGCCGAGCGGAACGCCTCGTCCTCGGCGGCGCGCTCCATCGCGACGGGGTCATGGGCGAGCTCGTAGCAGGCCCACGAGAGCGTGGCCGCCGTCGTGTGGTGTCCGGCGGTCAGAAGTACGTGCAAGGAGGCGCGTATCTCGGCGAAGGGGAGCGGATCCCCGCTGTCGTTGCGCTGGGCCGACAGCATCGAGAGCACATCGTGATTCGGCTCGGGGCCGGCGGCACGGCGTGCCGCGATCTCCTCGTCGAGCAGGCGGTCGACTCGCCTCAGTACGCGCGTGCGCGGCGCCGTCGAGGTCGCCTCCAGCAGTCGCGTGCGCATGGGGTTCGCCGCGCCCACGCCGGAGCCGACCATCCACAACAGGCGCCGCATGAGACCGCGGATCTGCTCCATGCGGCGACCCTCGACCGGGCCGAGCAGGGTCCTGAGGATGACGTCCAGCGTGACCCGCTCCATTGCCGGCTGCAGGGCCACCGGGCTCGAGTCCGGCCACGTGGCGACCTCTCGCTCGGCGATGGTGTCGATGGGATCCGCCCAGGCCGCCAGCCGCTCTCCGTGAAGCGGGGGAAGGAGAAGCCGGCGACGGCGCAGGTGCTCCGCCCCGTCGACGGGAAGCGGCGTCATCCCGCTCGGCCCGGTCAGGAAGACGGCGGGATCGCCGCCGAGGATCTCGCGCACGGCCCTGGGCTCGGACATGAGGACCGCGGGTCCGCGCCGCGGGAGACGCACCGTGAACCACTGCCCGTGGCGACGTCGGCAGGTTTCGAGGAAGGCCGCGGGCCGTGCCGTCAGGCGTGTGGCCTGGACGACCGCAGGCCACGCCGGCCCGCCGGGAAGGTCAGACGACGTCCGCCGGAAGGGCATCGTAGATCAGGATCCGCCGGGTCACCTCGGTGTCCCGCCAGCCACCCTTGACGCGGCGGTGAAGTCGGAAGCGTCCGGTCTCGTGCAGGTACTCCTCCATCGACGGGCAGACGTATACGAGCCGCAGGCGCCGCGGGTGCCGGTCGAGCGACTCCAGCATCCGATCGATCACGCGGCGGAAGGCGTCGCCGGTGAACGGGTGGAAAAAGTAGGCGAAGGTCATGTCGTCGGGAATCTCGAACTGCGTCGCGTCCGCGTGGACGATCTCGATCCGACGCGCCGCGAGCCGGTCGCGGACCCCGGCGATGTTGGCCCTGGCCTCCCGGCTGAGCCGCTCGCTGATCTCGACGCCGATCACGCGCGCGAACGGAAGGTGAGCAGCCTGGTACAGGACGCGGCCCCGGCCGCACCCGAAATCGACGAACACGTCGTCGGGACCGACATCACTCCGTCGGACCGCGGCGCGGAAGTACGACCACGCGGACGGTTCGTAGTGGGCGTACTCGGGATGAAAGTGCGCGAGTTCGACCACGGCGCCCCGGGTCGCGATTCCCCGCTCCGAGAGCTTGTGGTCGGCACGTTGACGCAGCCACTCGACCCAGCGCTCCAGCTTGGACCCGTGGGTGATGCCGAGCTCGTCGACCGGCAGGGCAAGGGACCGCAGCGCCGGTCTCCGAGCTCGCGTACCAGGCGCCTCAGAGGAACCAGCTGACAACCGTCTGCCGCTCCCCGGCCGTAACCGGTCGAACCTCGTGCAGGGTCGTGGCGGGGAACGCCACGAGCATCCCCCGCTCGCCGGTGAGGGGAATCCCGTGGCGGGCGCTGGCCGGGCCAAGCAGCCCATAGAGCACGAGTGATCCGCCTGCGAACTCCTCCTCGGCCGGGTCCTCGGCCTGGTCGTTGAGGAAGGTGACCAGGGTGATCTTGCGGTCGCGGACCTCTGCGTCGGCCGCCTCGGGCTTGGTATCGGGATGGGGCTCGACGAAATGCCCCTCCCGGTACGTGAGGAAGCTCGGAGGAGTGCAGCGCGAGATCGGAAGTCCAAAATGCTCGGCGACCCGAGGCCGTAGGCCGGTGATCCGCTCGGCGATCAGTTCGCGCCGTTCGCTCGGGATCTCCACGATCCGACTGTTGCTGGAACCCTCGACCCGCGAGCCGGAGGCGGATGCCCGGTACATGGGGGCGGGACGAGTCGGCGCGGTCAGCATCTCGTTGCGAAGGTCGTCGCAGAGCCCCTCGTCGAGGAAGTCACGGTGGACAAGCACGCCGAGGCGAGCCGCGACATCCGCGGGCGAACGCACGCCGCAAGCGTAACGACATTGCCCCTCTTGTATTTGGTCGGATGGCCGATATAGCATCGCCCTTCTTCCGCGACCCAGGAGGTCCCATGGCCCAGTCTCCCTCCCGCCCCGATCGCGACGCCGAAGCGGCCGATCCTCGCGAGCCCTATGAGCCTCCCGAGCTCGAGGAGCTCGGCACGATGCACGAGCTCACCGAGGGAATGGCCTTTGCCATGCTCGACCTCAGCGGCCTGGGCCCCTCATCGGATCGCAGGCTGAAGCAGGCCTTCGAACCGGTCGACGTCCACGACATCCTCGCGAAGGTGGCCGAGCTGCCGGTCGAGGCGTGGAGCTACCGCGCCCAACCCGGCGTTCGACACATCGGTCCGATGGCACAGGACTTCAGGGCGGCCTTCGGCCTGGGAGAGGACGACCGGCACATCCAGGCGGTGGACGCGATGGGCGTCTGCCTTGCGGCGATCAAGGCCCTGGCAGGACACGTGCAGGAGCGCGATGCGCAGATCAGCGCCCTCTGGGCCGAGGTCGAGGAGCTCCGCGCACACGCCCCTCAGGGCTAGGGCACCAGCCAGCTCAGCGTGCAGTAGCGGCGGCCCCGGGTCACGGGGCTGACCTCGTGGATCGTGTCCGCACGAAAGCCCACGAGCATCCCGGGCCGCCCTGATATCGGGATACCTCGGTCACGCGCCCTGTCGCCGAACAGGCCGTAGAGCACGAGTGCGCCTCCGGTGAAGGAGTCTGCGTCCTCTTCGTCCGCCGATTCACCGTTGAGAAAGGTCAGCATCGACACGCGGCGCTCCCATTGCTCCTCGTCGTACCAGTCGACGTGAGGCTTGTGGTAGTGGCCCGGTCCGTAGAGCAGAAACTGCGGCGGGCGGCACGCGGTGTAGCGATCGCCAAAGTGCTGCTCCACCTCGGGCTGGACGGCCAGGAGGCGCTCGCTCACGGCGCCGCAGGCGGTTTCGGGGAGGTCAACCAGACGCGATTTCCGCTGGGCTTCGTCGACTGCGATTGGCCCGTCGGGGCTCCCGACCGGCGACGGCCGATCGCGCGTCTCCCGCATCTGTGCCCGAAGCTCGTCGCGGAACGACGCTTCGAAGAAGTCCTGCTTGATGAAGACGCCGAGGCGGGGAAGCAGATCGAGCACGTCCACGGGGCGGCAGCCTAGCTCCCCACGGCATCTGGGATGGCTCCAACGCCGGCGACGAGGTGCTGGACGACTTCGTCGAGCGCCGACCACCGCCGCGGTCGCGCGAGCACCAGGGAGCGCCTCCCGGCCAGCGCGAGGACCTCCGACGGATCCGTCTCCATGTCCCACCACATCCGCTCGTAGGCCACCCGGGTCACGCGCTCGGAGACGGGAAGCGGCCTGAGCTCGAGTCCGTCGCCCCAGGACAGGAAGATCCAGCCCCCGAAGGGTACGGCCGGCGCCACCGGGGGGAGCCGGAGGCGCCAGCGCTGGCCTCGTCGGGCCGGCCGAACGACGCTCCGCGCGCCGATCGGATCGACGCTCGCCTCACGCAGGTCAATGCAGCGCGGTCCGGCAAACGCCTGGCCCTCGCCGACGGCGAGGAGGTCGTCGGCGAGCACGGGATGGCCCGCAAGCGACAGCGCCGCGAGCAGGGTGCTCTTTCCCGCCTCCATGTCCCCGACGATCGCCCACGCCAACCCGTCCGCCACGAATGCTCCGGCATGGAACACCTGGCGCCCCTCCCACCGACCGAAGGCGGTGGCCGCCGTTGTGAGGTAGGGATGCACGAACTCCCCGGCGTCGATCGAGTACGGGGTGAAGTACCGCGCCGTTCGCGCGCGGCGGTCGAGGATCACACGTCCCGTCGGGCTCGAGCGCTCGAGCCGGTCGTCGCCGGCAGCTCCTGCGACCGCCAGGCGGGGCGCCTGCGGATGATCGCGCTCGTATGTCGCGTCCACGTGCGGCCATGGTGCGCCTGCGACCTCGAGCAGGTCCCCTCCGTGCTCCAGTCCAGGGAAGGCGAGGCCATAGGCCACCGGGACCGACGGGCCGGTCGATCGGCTGCTCATCCGGCTCCCACCAGCCGATCGGCCTGCAGCACGCGCACGATCATCGCAACCTCGGTGCCGGACATCGCGCCGTTGGACCCGCGGAGCGCGAGTGCGTCCCAGTCGACCCCGGGGAGAACTTGCGGGCACTCCGCGAGAGCTGCGGAAAGATCCGCCGGTGGAGCGCCCGCCGCGGCCACGTCGTCGAAGTGCGGTTTCTCCAGCCTGGCGGTCACCGACAACGGGAGATCGGGAAATGACTCGCGGACCAGCGCCTTGGAGCGTGGGGTCGGGAACTTGATCTCCGGCGGTAGCGACAGGAAGAACTCGACGAGGTCCTGGTCGGCCAGCGGATGCAGCAGCGTGACACCGCGGGCGAGGCCGATGCGCTCGAGGACCTCTAGTAGGACCTCGAGCGGCCCTCGGTGGATCGCCGCCTGCTTCGCCCGCCAGCCGGGCGGGTCGGCGATCCCCGGCGGCGACGCGAGGCGGTCGGCGAGTGGTGGACGAGCCCATACGGGCGCCTCGGGCGTTATGGGTGGGCGGCGCCGCGCTTCGCGGTACGCCTCCCGCACGCGGGGCCCCGCCATGGGTGCGATGAGTTGGTTGCGAACCGCCCGAGGCCATCCCGCGAGGCGACCGCCCGCATCCCGGCGGAGCAGGGCGGCGAGCGGCTTCAGCGCGGAGCGGCGCAGCAGTGCCGGTCCGACGTCCCCCCGCAGGCCGAACAGCGAGTCGCCGTCGGTTCCGTCGAGCGCCGCGGTGCACCCCGCGCCGTGGGCCGCGTCGAGCAGGATCTCGAGGCTGCCCGCTCCGGCGACGACGGACGGGCCGTCGTGGAGGGCGAGCTGGGCGCCGAGGTCTCGCAGCGGCCGCGGCCGCGGGGTGACCTCGATCGAACGGAGCACAAGCGCCTCGACCACCTCTCTGATCAGGCCGGTCTCGTCAGCACTCGGATGGTCGGGATACGTCGCCGAGACGGCGAGCAGCGACCCCTCGAAGCGCTCGCGGTGCATGGGCGCGGCGGTGGCGGCCACCGCCGTCGAGTCGATGCCCCCGCTCAGCAGCAGCGCGGTGCGCGCGTCCAGTCGGCGGGAGACCGCGCGGTCGAGCAGGCGTCGCAGCTCGTGCCGCGCGTCGGCCACCGATGTCGCCGCACGACCGACCAATGCCTCGGGATCCCAGGTGCGCTCCCGCTTCACCTCGTCGCCGGCGACCGTGAGCCGCGTGGCCGAGGGAACTCGCCGAATGTCCGGGTAGGCGGTCGATTCGACGTCGGCGAACGTGAGCGCCGCCAGCGCGAGCGCGGAGTCGGTGTCCGGCCTCGGCGCCGGCCATGGTGCGGCGGCCACCTGTTTCACCTCGGACGCCAGCGCGAGTCGGCCCCGCCCGGCGCGCCGCCAGAACAGCGGTCGCTCCCCGATGGCGCTGCGCAACGCCGCCGCGCGGCGGTGGGCGCGGTCGACGGTCACCGCGACGTACGCGCCGCGCGGCGGGCGCGACATCCCGTGGCAGGCCTCCGCGAGGCGCTCTGCGGCGTCGTCCGCGGCGGTCGAGCTCTCGCCGTCGTAGAGGCACCCCACGGTCGCCACAGCCGAATCCGCGTCGACACGAAGGGCGCTGCGGGCGAAGGAGGGAGCATCGCGGCGTGCCTGTACGCCCAGAGCCATTCCGGTCTCGGCGTAGATCTCGGTCACCGGGCCGCGATGCGGAGCGGCCTCCAGCATGCGCACGACGGCGTCTGCCGTTGCCTCCTCCCCGATCAGGACGGCGAGGCCCGCCATCGGGCTCGCAGGCCTCAGCCCTGAAGCAGCCCGCGCTCACGCGCGGTGCTCAGGAACGCGTCGACGTCGGCGCGAGCGGTCTTCTCTTCGACTTTGTAACGCTCGGTGACGCTGGCGACCAGGTCGTCCCGGGTCGCCCCCTCCACGAGTGCGGGCCAGAAGGCGGCCGCAGTCTTGTTCACGGCGAAGTAGGTCGAATCGCGCAAATCGAGGACGACGACCTCTCCGTCGACCTCTCGCCACTCGAGGTCAGCGGCACGCAGGCGAAGGATCTCGGACATTGGCTGAACCCTATCCACCCCGGCCTCAGTAGTGCGCAAGCGTTCCGCTGCGCCGAGCGCTTCGCAATGCAGCCCTGAAGATCAGGAGCGCAACGGGGATGGATGCCGCCGCGACTGCACAGAGCCCGGCAAGACGTTCGACGTCCGCGCTGTCCCTGAGCAGCCCCGATCGGAGCACGTCAAGGCTCCAGCTGAACGGCAGGACGTCGGCGATCGCTCGCAGCGGCGCCGGCAGCACATCGATCGGGAAGTACGCGCCGGCCAGGAACGCCAGGCCGACGACGAGCAGGCCGACCACGGCGCCGGTCTGCTTGAAGACCACGGTGAATGCGGCGACCCCGACGCCCAACGCAGAGAACAGGATCAACGTGGCGGCGACCGCGACGGCGCACACGAGCAGCGAGGCCACGCCCGTGTCGAGCGTCAGGCCGAAGATCGTTACCGCCAGGACCATCATCACAAGGCCGCCGACCACGGCCCGGAGCTGGTCGTAGGTGGCCTCGGCGAGGATGACGATCGAGGGGGGCGTCGATGTCGCCATCAGCGTCTCGAACGTCCCGGTCAGCTGCTCGTCGCGAACGCGCGACGTAAACGAGACGAGGCCGACCTGCAGCAGCCGGATGAACGCCAGGCCGATGGCGGCGAATGCGAAGTAACCGTGAGGCAGACCTTTCGAGGGCGAAGGGCCGATGAGGTGGCCGACGTAGAAGAACAGGGCCAGGGTGGCGACCATCGACACCAGCTCGAGCACGAAGGGGAGCCGGTAAGAGCGGCTGACCGCCCAGTCGCGGCGCACGAACGCGATGACGATCCGCAGGGTGCTCAAGCGGGAACGAGCGAGCGCATGGCGTCGTGCAGCTCGGCTGGGTCGCCGCCGCCCGGGATGACGGCTCGAACGCGGCCCGCGCCGAGTACCACCACGGTCCCCGCAACCGACGCCGCTTCGCCGAGGTCGTGGGTGGTCATCAGCACGGCCGTGCCGCCGTCGCCGGCGAGCGCCGTGAGTCGGTCACGGAAGCCCTCGGCTCCGATGGGGTCGACGCTGCGGGTCGGCTCGTCGAGAAGGACGGCGGGTGGCCGGCCCAGAAGGGCACGGGCCAGCCCGAGCCGGGCTCGCATGCCAGAGGAGTAGTCGCCGACCCGTCGGTCGGCATGCTCTGCCAGCCCGACCTCCTCCAACAGTTCCGCGCACCGCCGTTGCGCCTCGGCACGCCGGAGGCGAGCCAGGGCGGCATAGAACTCGAGATTGCGCCGGCCGCTGATTCGCCAGTACCAAGCGCGCTCGTCCCCGAGCATCAGCCCCGTGACTCCGCGAGCCCGCTGGGCTTCGGCCACCACGTCGTACCCTCCGACCGTCGCGGTCCCATCGTCGGGCATCACCGTCGTAGCCAGGATGCGCACCAGCGTGCTCTTCCCGGCTCCGTTGGTCCCTACGAGCGACACGATCTCGCCGGGACGCACCTCGAGGTCGACTCCGTCGAGCGCCAGGGTGCCTCCGAAGCGCTTGACCAGACCATTCGCGCGAATGCCCTCCACAGGCCGGTAATCCTATGCCCCTCCTCGAGCGCGGTTCTTGTGCGCCGTGGTAATGCTTTGCGCGTGCGCATCCCGGATGTACCCACGGCGCGCGCTGCTTGGTGGACGCTCCGCTCGGCACGCCGCGTCGAGCGCTCGCTCGCTCGCAACGGGCTGCAGGAACCGCGCCTGCCGCGCGTCCCGCACCTCCCGGCGAAATCCGACCGGGGCGTCGCCGCGGTGCTCAGGCGCACGGACTCCACCTGTCTCGTCAGCGCGCTCGTCCGCCAGCGTTGGCTGGCCGCGCGCGGCGATTGCCGCGACGTGATCATCGGCGTCACGGCGCCGTCCACCGGATTTCAGGCACACGCCTGGCTGGAGGGCGAGCAGGAGGACGACGAGGTGTTCGCTCAGTTGCTGCGGTGGGCGCCCGGTGTCGGTGTCGTCGACACGAATCC
>DASYIJ010000154.1:0-5404 GCA_035997675.1 Solirubrobacteraceae bacterium | reverse complement strand
GATGCCCTCGGAGACGAGGTCGACGATCTCGCCGGTCTCGGCGTTCAGGCCCTGGCCCTTGGCCGCGTTGCGCACGTCGTTGACCACGACCGACCCCTCGAGGCCCGAGTTGTGGGCGAGCTGGCGAACCGGCTCCTCCAGGGCGCGCAGGATGATCCGCGCACCGGTCTTCTCGTCGTCGATGTCGAACACGTCGAGGTTGATTGCTCCTGCCGCCTGAAGCAGTGCGGAGCCGCCACCCGGGACGATGCCCTCCTCGAGCGCCGCGCGGGTCGCCTGGAGGGCGTCCTCGACACGGTGCTTCTTCTCCTTCATCTCGGTCTCCGTCGCGGCGCCGACCTTCACTACGGCAACGCCACCCGAGAGCTTGGCCAGGCGCTCCTGGAGCTTCTCGCGGTCGAAGTCCGAGTCGGTGTTCTCGATCTCGGCCTTGATCTGGTTGATCCGGCCCTTGATCGCCTCGGTGTCACCAGCGCCGTCGATGATCGTGGTGGTGTCCTTCGCCACGACGACGCGACGGGCACGGCCGAGCTGCGAGATCTGCGTGTTCTCGAGCTTGAGGCCCATCTCCTCGGTGATCACCTCGCCGCCCGTGAGGATCGCGATGTCCTCGAGCATCCGCTTGCGGCGATCGCCGAAGCCCGGGGCCTTGACCGCGACGCCCGTGAAGGTGCCGCGGAGCTTGTTGACGACCAGCGTCGCGAGGGCCTCGCCCTCGACGTCCTCGGCGATGATCAGGATCGGCTTGCTCTGCTGGATGACCTGCTCGAGCACCGGCAGAAGATCGCGGACCGAGCCGATCTTCTGGTTGGCGATGAGGATGTAGGGATCCTCGAGGACAGCCTCCATGCGGTCCTGGTCGGTGACCATGTACGGCGAGATGTAGCCCTTGTCGAACTGCATGCCCTCGGTGAACTCGAGGTCCATGCCGAACGTCTGGCCCTCCTCGACGTTGACCACGCCGTCCTTGCCGACCTTCTCGATCGCATCGGCGATCACGTTGCCGATCTCCTCGTCGCCGGCGGAGATCGTCGCAACGCGCGAGATCTGCTCCTTGCCGGAGACCTCCTTGGACTGCTTCTCGATGCTCGCGACCACCTGATCGACGGTGGTCTCGATGCCGCGCTTGAGCCCGAGCGGGTTCGCACCGGCGGCCACGTTCTTGAGGCCGTCGCGCACGATGGCCTGAGCCAGCACGGTCGCGGTCGTGGTGCCGTCGCCGGCCACGTCGTTGGTCGCCGTGGCGACCTCGCGGACCAGCATCGCGCCCTGGTTCTCGAAGACGTCCTCGACCTCGATCTCGCGGGCGATGGTGACGCCGTCGTTGGTGATTGTCGGGGCGCCGAACTTCTTGTCGAGCACGACGTAGCGGCCTCTCGGGCCGAGCGTGACCTTGACCGCATTGGCCACGGCGTCCACGCCCGCCTCGAGCGCCTTACGCGCGTCGGCGTCGTACTTCAGTTCCTTGTGAGCCATTTCGTTTCGGTTCTCCTTCGGCGGTTTTGGCTAAGACTCGACCTTGGCGAGCACGTCGGACTCGCGCAGGACCAGGAGGTCCTCGCCGTCCACCTTGATCTCGGTGCCGCCGTACTTGCTGTAGAGGACTTCGTCGCCCTCGGAGACGTCGAGCGGTGTGCGCTTGCCGGTCTCCTCGTTGACCCGGCCATCGCCGACGGCGAGGACCTTCCCCTTCTGGGGCTTCTCCTTGGCGGTGTCGGGAAGGACGATCCCACTCGCGGTGGTCTCCTCCTCCTCGAGCGCCTGGACGATCACGCGATCGCCGAGCGGCTTGAGCTTCATGTGGCGCAACCTCCGTTGATTTAAGGGGGGTTTTGGCACTCTCATAGCTCGAGTGCCAAGCTCCACGCCACTCTACCCGCGGTAGGGGGGATGTCAAGGGTGTCTTGGCACTCCGGTACGGAGAGTGCCAGACGGTCCGTCAGTGCTCAGTCGCTCAGTCGCTCAGGACCGGGCCCAGCTCTGACGACTGACAACTGACAACTCAGTTCTGAACGCCCCCGATGCCCCGCAGCCGGTCCGACAGCTCCGACGGCGAGTCCACGATCTGCGAGAAGCGCACGACGGTGACCGTGTCATCGAGCTCGACCTTGCGGCCGTAGATCTGCTCGAGGAAGTGGATCATCTCCTCGGTCCGCCGAAACTCCGGGTTGTCGTGCTCGATGTCGCGGGGCGAGAGGTCCTTGATGCGCTTGACCTCGACCTGGTCGACCACGGCCTCGAAGATCTTCTCGCGCGGTGAGTGCTGGTAGCCGATCGTGACCAGCACGACCTGGTTCTTGCGGTATTTGTGCGACTTGTCGCCGAGCCGAATTGTTGCCGTTTTGCGGCCCTTCTTCAGCTGGTCGGCGAACACCGCCGAGTAGAAATTCAGCACCTGCACGGTGCGGGCAGACTATCGGTCCGCCTGCACCCTGGATAGGGCGCGCGCGGCCATCTCGCGCTCGCCCCGATAGGTGAGCTCGTGGGCGGCCTCGGCGAGCGGCATCCAGCGCGCCTCGTCGATCTCGTCGTCGTGGTCGTCGGTGCTGCCGGAGACATACCGGAACCGGAAGAAGCGGACCTCCTTGTGGATGCGGCGGTCCTTGCGCTGGTACCAGTAGCTGACGTCGCCGAGCAGCTCGACGAGCTCGGCGACGACACCCGTCTCCTCGCGGACCTCACGGGTGGCCGCCTCCTCGGCTGTCTCGTTCCCGTCCGGGTGCCCCTTGGGAAGCGCGAGTACGCGCTTGCCCTGCTGGGAGCGCTTGAAGGGCACGATCACCACGCACTCCAGCTCGCGTACGACGACACCGCCGGCCGAGAACTCCCGCTCAGTAGACATACCGCTCGAGCACGGCGGGATCGTGGACCGTGAGCTTGCCCCGGCCCTGCGACACCGCCCCGGCACGCTCGAGCACGGCGAGGAAGCGGCTGGCGGACTCCCGCGAGGAGCCCGCCAGTTGCGCGATATCGGCCTGCGTGATCGTGAGCAGCACTTCCTGCTCGCCGGCACCCTCCGCGCGCGCCTGGTCCACGAGCTGCGCGAGCACGGTCGCGACCCGGCTCTGGACCGTCTGGAAGGACTGCGACGCCAGCCGCTCGTTGGCCGCCCGCAGGCGGTTGGCCAGCGAGATCACGAGCTTGGCCGAGAGATCGGGATGCTCCTGCATGAGGCGGCGCATGTCGGAGCCGAGGACGGCGACCGCCTGGACTCGGTCGGTGGCCTCGACGGTGGCCGAGCGGCGCTCGTCGTCGAACATGGCCAGCTCCCCGAAGATGTCTCCCGGACCGAACGACGCCAGGGCGATCGTTCGCCCATCGGGGTGCGCGCGCACGGCGCGCGCGTGCCCGGAGCGCACGACGTAACACGTGTCGCTCTGATCGCCCTCGCGGAAGACGACCTCGCCGGGCTCGAATCCGCGCGGCACCGCGACCCTCGCGACCTGCTCGAGATCGTCGCGCGCGAGCGTCTCGAATACCGGGACCCGCGCGAGGAGCTCAGCCGTGTCGTCCGTGCTCGCCGCCATGGGGAGAGCGTATCCCCACCCGCCGCCGCCACGAAAACCGGTTGCTTGAGGCGTTCCGTCGGATCGCCGATGATGGATGCAGTGCCCCACCGCCGTCTGTTCGCCTGTGCGATCGCCCTGCTCGGCGTCCTCGCCACCGGAGGCGTAGTCGCCGCCGTCGCCGACCCCGGAGCGGGCCAGGCCTCCGCGGCGCTCAACGACTGCGGCGGCGCCTCGCCCGGCGGGATCGGAGTCGGCGCCTACGTCCCCGCGCGCGGACGCGGCGCCTCGTCGGTCGACATCGCGGTCGAGTGGTACTCGAGCGCGGACGGCGCCTGGCACGCGGCGCCGGCCGGCGACTCCGGCTGGTATTCCGCGGGCGGCAGCGGCGAAGACGTCCAGACCGGCTACACGTTCCCCTACCGGGGGCCGAGCGCGGGACACCGTCTCGTCATGCGGGGCGTCGTCTCGCTGCGCTGGAGCGGCGGCGACTCCACCACCCTGCGGACCGCGAACTGCCAGATCGGTGACGGTGGCCCCAACACGCCGGCGGCGCCGAGGGTTATCTCGATCTCAGGCGGGGAGAGCGGAAAACAGGCGGGGGTCGTTCGTAATCACGCCGGTCACGCCAAGCCCGGCAAGCGCACGAATCCGCGCCGCGTCGTCCACCGTCCAAGCGTAAAGGTCCCCGCCCGCCGCACGCACCGCGTCGACCAGGCGGGGAGTCACAACGCGCCAGTTCGCCATGATGGCGTCAACTCGACCGCGCCGCAGGGCACGACCGGCACGACCGGGTAGCAGGCGCCGGTACAGCAGTAGCCCGGCGACGACCGCCCAGCCGAGCACCGGCACGGTCGTGTAGTCGGTCGAGGCGCGCGGCACCGACCAGCCGACGCGCATGGCGGGCTCGAGCTCGCGCACGCGATCCAGGCTGCGGGGGTACTGCGAGCACACGAGCGACCGCTCGACGAGGCCGTGGCGGCGCAGCGCGTCGACGACGCGGTCCTCGTAGCCCCGGCCCTTGAGATCGACGTCGAAGTCCAGCCCGTCGAACGACGGGGACGACAGGTGGGCCAGCCCCGCCTCGAGCGTGGGGGGATCGCCGTCCTGCGCGGCGCCGGGGTCGTGCGCGAGGATCAGCTCCCCCGTGCCGCGGGCGGGAAGGATGTCGAACTCGATCATGTCCACGCCGGCGGCCAGGGCGGCGTCGAAGGACGCGAGCGTGTTGCCAGGCGCGATCAGGCTGGCGCCCTTGTGGCCGACCCGCCGGACCGCGGTCACCGCTGGCACCTCCCACACCAGAACGTCCGCCGGTTGTCGTCGCCCTGCCCGCGGGACCGGATTCGCGCGCCACAGCGCGGGCACGGGCGTCCGGCGCGACCGTAGACGCGGCGATCCCGGTCCTGGTGTCCGAGGTCGGCGGCCGCGAGCATTCGCGGCCGGGCGGCCCCGACGACGGCGAGCGCCTCCTCGTCCGAGACCTCGCCCGTGGGCCGCCACGGGCTGATGCCGGCCTCCCAGCAGGACTCGGCCTTCCAGAGATTGCCGATGCCCGCGATCGTGCGCTGGTCGAGCAGGGCGTCGCCGAGCGGTCGCGTGGGGTCGTCCCGGCGCAACCGGCGCAGGTAGCGCTCGGCGTCGAACTCATCGGCCAGCACGTCCGGTCCGAGCGCCGCCAGACGCCGGTCGAAGCGGGCTCGGGACTCGGTCAGCAGCTCCAGTACCGGTCCGTCGAACTCGACCACCTCGTGCGACGGGGTGCGCAGCACGAGCCACGCCCGCCGCGGCGACCGGCCCCACCGCCGCGCCCGCTCGTAGGTGCCCCAGACGCCGGTCATGCGCAGATGGGAGTGCAGGACGAGGTCGCCCTCGAAGTGGAGGAACAGGTGCTTGCCGTG
>DASYIJ010000110.1:0-11404 GCA_035997675.1 Solirubrobacteraceae bacterium | reverse complement strand
CGACACGCCCCGACCGGTGGACGCTGCGCACCG
Source organism: Solirubrobacteraceae bacterium (assembly GCA_035997675.1). Classification (GTDB taxonomy): domain Bacteria; phylum Actinomycetota; class Thermoleophilia; order Solirubrobacterales; family Solirubrobacteraceae; genus JALYZC01. The sequence goes on along the minus strand of DASYIJ010000110.1, from coordinate 11,371 downwards.
TCCCGAACCGCCTCCAGCAGGAGGGCGATCCCTGGGACGCGATTCGGTCCAACGCAGGCACGCTGGGGGCGCCACGGCGTCGGCTCCAGAAGCTGCTCGCCGAGCTGGATGCCAAGGCGCGCGGTGGCTAGGGCTTCGCGATCGTGAACGTGAGCGAACGCGGGAGAGAGCGCTGCCCGGCGCTGTTCGTCGCGGTGATGACCAGCGTGTAGCGGCCGGGCTTGAGCTTCTTGCGGCGCGTGATGCGGCCCTGGAAGCGCACCGCGTACAAAGGAGCCCCGCAAATGCGGGGCTCCTCAATGCGCCCGAGAGGATTCGAACCTCCACGGACCAAATGGTCCACAAGGCCCTCAACCTTGCGCGTCTACCAGTTCCGCCACAGGCGCGAGGGAGGCGAGTATAGCCCTGCTCCCGAGCGCGCCGGAGGCCTGCGGCGCCACCCTTGAGTCCGTCGGCGGGGCGCGCTATGGTCCCGAACACATGTTCGTTCGACCTGCCCCCAGCGAGCTCTAGGAGGGACCGCCCGATGGTCGACCTCAACCTGACGAAGCGCCAGCAGGAGATCTTCGACTTCATCAAGCGCTACTCGTCGCGCCACGGCTACCCGCCGACCGTGCGCGACATCGGCAAGGCCGTCGGCCTCGCGTCCTCCTCCACCGTGCACGCTCATCTCGCCAACCTCGAGAAGGTCGGCCTGCTGCGTCGCGACCCGTCCAAGCCGCGCGCGATCGAGATGCTCGACAAGGCGGTCGAGGGCGTCAAGAACGTCGTCCGCCCCAACGGCCTACCCCTCGTCGGCCAGGTCGCCGCGGGCCAGCCGGTGCTCGCGGAGGAGAACATCGAGGAGTACGTCGACGTGCCCGGCCTGGCCGGAGGGGAGGACGGGGAGTACCTCCTGCGGGTGCGCGGCGATTCGATGAAGGACGCGGGGATCCTGGAGGCCGACCACGTGGTCGTGCGCCCGCAGAACACCGCCAAGGACGGGGAGATCGTCGTGGCGCTGGTCGGCGAGGAGGCGACGGTCAAGCGCTTCTTCAAGGAGGCCGACCACGTGCGCCTGCAGCCCGAGAACCCGTCCATGGAGCCGATTCGCTCGCGCGAGGTGCGCGTCCTCGGCCGTGTCGTCGGCGTGATGCGGAAGGTCTCGTGACGACGCTGCTCGCCGAACGGATCGAGCACCCCCGGGCGGCCGAGTCATCCGGCGGCCCCACGCTGGAGCGCGTCATCGCCGGCGTGTGGCACGACCTCGCCCACCGCGCCACCGCGGTGTGCCCGGTGTGCGCCGGGGAGATGTCAGCGTCGCTCGCCGGGCACGGCACCTGCGCCGCGTGCGGCACCGAGCTCTCGTAGTGCTCCGGGCAGTCGCCGTACTCGCCGCCGTCTCGGCGGCGGTGGTGGCCGCGGGTTGCGGCGGCAACTCATTGGACACCCGTCGCGTCGAGGCACGCCTCCGCGTCGGGATCACGCACCGCGGCATCGACGTCGGGTCCGTGCAGTGCCCGCAGAAGGTCGACGCCAAGCAGGGCCAGACCTTCACGTGCACCGCGATCGACCGCGCTGGGACGAGCGAGAAGGTCACCGTCCGACAGTTGGACGCCAAGGGGAACGTGCGCTGTTCGACCGCCGTCCTGCAGGGCAACGTCTGCGGCTGAGCCGCGGCGCCCGCCAGGGCTTGCGCAGGACCATCGCGGCCTGGACCGGGCCGGCGCCGAGGAGAGAGGATCATGGGAGGCATGAGGCTTTCAGCCTGCTCTCATTCGGGCGCGCGGATACTGGGGAAGCCGTGCGGATCTTGCTCGTAGAGGATCAGCCGAAGCTCGCCCGCGCCGTGTCGCGAGGGCTCGAGCGTGAGGGCTATGCGGTGGACGTCGCCGGTCGTGGCGACGAGGCGCTCTTCCAAGCGCGGGTATACGAGTACGACGCGGTCGTCCTCGACGTGCTCCTGCCCGGGGGCAACGGCTTCGACGTCTGCCAGACCCTGCGCGACGAGGGGTGCTGGTCCCCGATCCTCATGCTGACCGCGCGCGACCGAGTGGAAGACCGGATCCGTGGCCTCGACGCCGGTGCGGACGACTACCTCGTCAAGCCGTTCGCCTTCGGAGAGCTGCTCGCGCGGCTGCGGGCGCTGGTCCGGCGCCGGCCCGCCGAACGCCCGGCGGTGCTGGAGGTGGGCGACCTGGTCATCGACCCGGCGACGCGCACGGTGACGCGCGCCGAGCGGGCCGTCGACCTCACGTCGCGGGAGTTCGCCGTCCTCGAATTCCTCGCCCGGCGCGCCGGGGACGTCGTGACCCGCACGGACCTCATCGAGCACGTGTGGGACCGCAATTTCGAGGGCGGGTCGAACATCGTCGACGTGTACGTGGGCTACCTGCGCAAGAAGCTCGAGCAGCCGTTCGGGCGCCCCCTCATCAAGACCGTGCGGGGCGCCGGCTACGTCTTGGACGGCCGATGAGACTGCCCATCCGCGCTCGGCTCACGGCGTGGTACGTGCTGCTGCTCGCGGTCACGTTGGCGGCCGTGGGGGCGTTTGTCGTGATACGCCTGAAGGCCGACCTGCAACGCGACATCGACCGCTCCGAGGAGTCGAGCGTCGCCGAGATCGCCGCCGGCTACCGCGCCGAGGGCAACAAGGAGTTCTACGACGTCAGCGGCACGGTGCTGCGGGTGCTGCCGGTCGGGACCTCGGGCGCACAGCTGCTGGACCCGCAGGGGAGGGTCCTGCTGACCTACGGCAACGGAGTCGCCCAGCGGCCGATGCTCAACCGCAATGCTCAGCTTCGGGCGCTGGCCGGGCGGCGCTTCCACCAATCCGTGTCCCTCGGTCCGCGCGGGGAGCAGTTCCGGGTGTTCGTGGTCCCGGTCGTCCGGGGCGGGCAGACGCGCCTCCTCGTCGTCGCCAAGTCGCTCGCCGACGTCAACCGCTCCGCGGATCGCGTGATCGTCCTGCTGCTCCTCGGCGGCGGCGCGGCTCTGGTGCTCACCGCGGCGGGTGGCTGGTGGCTGGCGGGCAAGACGCTGACTCCGGTCGCGCGGATGACCTCGCAGGCCCAGCGGATCGGGATCGACCGCCTCGACGATCGGGTCCCGGTTCCTCGCGCGTCCGACGAGCTGGCGCAGCTCGCCCGGACGCTCAACGGCATGCTCGATCGGCTTCAACGCGGCGTCGAGGAGAAGCACCGGCTCGTGGCCGACACGTCCCACGAGCTGCGGACCCCACTGGCGGTGATGCGCTCCGAGCTCGACGTTGCGCTCATGGAGCCCGACCTGACGGCCGAATCCCACGCCGTCCTTCAGAGCTCGCGCGAGGAGGTCGAGCGGATGAGCCGGACGGTCGAGAACCTCCTCACGCTGGCGGGGGTGGACGAGGGCCGCCTCGAGTTGATGAACGAGCCGGTCGAGTTGTTCGATCTCGCGGAGCGTGTGGCGCGGTCGCTGCAACCCGTGGCCGAGACCAAGGGCGTGAGCATCGAGGTCGACGGCACCGCGCGCCCGGTGCCCGGCGATCGCGACCGCCTGCAGCAGGTGCTCGCCAACCTGGTGCAGAACGCCGTGACGCACAGCGATCGCGGAGAGAGCGTCAGGATCCACCTCTGGGAGAACGGCCGGGGCGCGGGAGCCACGGTCAGCGATGACGGTCCGGGCATCCCGGCCGGCGCGCAGCAGCATGTCTTCGAGCGCTTCTACCGGGTCGACGGATCCCGCTCGCGCGACAACGGGGGCAGCGGCCTCGGGCTGGCGATCTCCCGCGAGATCGTCCTGGCCCACGGAGGGCACATCGAGCTCGAGAGCCGGGAGGGACGGGGCAGCGCGTTCTCCTTCTCGGTCCCGGTCGGCGAGGTCTAGGCCCGGCCGTCGCGGCGCGTCCGGGGCTGCACGTCGACGTGTGGCCGTTTGGGCCCCCGCGCGGTACTCTGGACGAGCAGGTCAAGCAGTCGCGGAGGTGTATTCCTTCGAGGAAAGTCCGGACATCACAGGGCACGGTGGTCAGTAACGCTGAACCCAGGGAAACCTGCGGGAAAGTGCCACAGAAATGAAACCGCCTACGTCCCGGGCCGCACGTGAGCCCGGGGCCGGCAAGGGTGAAATGGTGCGGTAAGAGCGCACCGGCGTCGCGGTGACGCGGCGGCCAGGCAAACCCCACCGGATGCAAGGCCAAGCAGGACCGCTTGCAGGCTGCCCGCCAAGGTCCAGGTCGGCCGCTCAGATGGATGGCTGCTCACGACAGAATCCGGCTTACCGACCTGCTACGGAGAAGCCCCGCCTCGGCGGGGCTTCTCTATTTGGGTTGGCCGGGCTCAGCCTCGGCGAGGTCTCTGGACGGACCTATCCGAGGCCGAGCTCCGAGGCGAGCTCGTCCAGCTGGCGCTCTGTCTCGCCGGCGTCGGCGGGCGCTATGTAGAACGTGCAGCGGTGGATCCCGGAGCCCTCGGCGCGCTCGATCAGCTCGGGATCCCGCCTCGCGCCGGACAGCGTGACCGGAATCGGTCCGCGCCCAGCCTCCTCCGCCATCCGGTTGAGCTGCTGGATGCGCTCGGTGAGGCCGGAGACACGGTTGGGCATCCACTCGTCGCCGAACGCGATGACGCGGTCGAGGACGTGCTCGCCGTTTCCGCCGACGAGAACCGGCGGATGCGGTTGCTGCACCGGCTTGGGCCATGACCAGATCGGATCGAAGTCGACCATCGTGCCGTGGTAGGAGGCCTCCTCCTGGGTCCAGATGGCCTTCATCGCCTCGACCCGCTCCCGCATGAGCGTGAATCTCCGGCCCGGGTCGGTCCCGTGGTTCTGCATCTCCTCGACGTTCCAGCCGGCGCCCACGCCGAACAGGAAGCGGCCGCCGGACAGGCGATCGACCGAGGCGACCTCCTTGGCGGTGATGATCGGGTCGCGCTGGATCACGAGGCAGATGCCGGTTGCGAGCAGCAGCCTCTCCGTCGCGCCGGCGGCCGCCGTCAGCGCGACGAACGGGTCGTACGTGTGGCTGTACTCCGGGGGCAGCTCGCCGCCCGCCGGGTACGGCGTCCGGCGGCTGACCGGTATGTGGGTGTGCTCGGGAACGAACAGCGACTCGAAGCCGCGCTCTTCCACCAGACGGGCGATCGTCGCGGGGTCGGCCGCGTAGTCGGCTGGGAAGACGGCGATGCCAAAGCGCATGCGCCGACATCCTACGGGGCCGATCCCGGCGTCGGGGGATCGGGCTCGGTGGGATCCTCAGGATTCTGGTGGCGCAACCGGACCACGGTCCAGTTACACTGCCGGACCGCCATGGCCCGCACACGACCCATCGATCCTCCGAGGCTGACCGACCCGCCGCGCGAACGCGCCGACGCCGCCCGCAATCGCGCGCTGATCGTTGACGCCGCCCGCACGCTGTTCGCCGACCAGGGCGTCGCAGGCGTCACGATGGAGCAGGTCGCCCGCACCGCCGGAGTGGGGAAGGGCACGGTGTTCCACCGCTTCGGCGACCGCGCCGGGCTGGCCGTCGCGCTGCTCGACGACGGCGAGCGCCGCCTCCAGGACGCCGTGCTCCACGGTCCGCCTCCGCTCGGTCCGGGCGCGCCCGACCGCGAGCGGCTCCTCGCCTTCGTGGACGCGCTCGTCGTCTTCACGCTGAAGAACGCCGAGCTGCTGATCGCCGCCGGCTCCGGCCGCGGCGGCGGCGGCCGCCACGGCACCGGCGCCTACGCGGCGTGGCACGAGCACGTCACCGATCTCCTCGATACGCCGCCCCACGTGGATGCCGGGCTGCTGGCCCACCATCTGCTGGCGGCGTTGGCGCCCGACGCCCTCGTGCGGCTGCGCGAGGGCGGCGTCGGCGAGCGCCGGTTGCGGCGCTCGCTCTCGGAGTTCGTCGCGCGATTGAGCGCGCGGTAGCGCGACCGGCCGGGCACGCGACGGCGATGGCCAGGCGGCGGCCGTGAGGACCAGGGCGGCGGCGGTGTTCGTGTTGGCCGGGCTCATGGCCCTGGCCGGCGATGGCGTGGCCGCCGCCGATCCGGCGCGCGTCCAGGACGCCCAGATCCTGTCCGGCCCGACCCCGTTCCCGCACGGCTGCAACTTCCCCGGCGAGCCGACGCTCAACGCCGAGGCCGAGCCCTCGATCGCGGTCAACCCGCGCGATCCCCGCAACGTCATCACGGTCTGGCAGCAGGACCGTTACAAGGTCGACGGCGGCGCGCAGACCAACGTCGTCGGCGTCTCGCGCGACGGCGGCCACAGCTTCCGCCGCGTGCTGCTGCCGAAGGTCTCGCGGTGCACCGGGGGCGTCGACGAACGGACCAGCGACCCGTGGGTCTCGTTCGGCCCCGACGGCGTCGCGTACATGGCGACGCTGACCTTCACCGAGAACCCCGCCCTGGGGAACGCCGGCCTGGCCGGTCCGACGGCGCTGCGGACGAGCCGGTCGGTCGACGGCGGGCTCACCTGGTCCGATCCCGTGATCGTGGTGAACGACAACATCTACGACGATCGCGAGGCCGTGACCGCGGACCCGACGCGCCCCGGCACGGCATACATCACGTGGGTGCGGCGGCTCGGCTCGTTCGGCGAGAACGGGATCGAGTACTTCTCGCGCACGACGGACGGCGGCCGCACCTGGTCGCCGGGCAAGGCGATCTACGCCCCCGGGGTGCCCGGGAACTTCCCGGATCCGGACCTCACCTCGGTGCTCGAAGACGGGACGCTCGTCAACGTGTTCGTCGTCTACAACGTCACGCCGTTCCTGGCGGGGGCGCCGCGCACGCCGTTCGCGCTCATGTCCATGCGCTCGACTGACCGCGGCGACACGTGGTCGGCACCGGTCAAGGTGGCCGACATCTCGCCGTTCCTCCCCGCGGACCCGGACAAGCAGGGCGAGGTGCGTGCCCTGCCCATCGCCGCGGTCGATCCCGCTCCGGGCCGGACCATGTACGTCGCATGGAACGAGATCCCCGCGGAGTTCGCGCCCGCCCGAATCCTGCTCGCGTCGTCCACCGACGGTGGACTGACGTGGAGCCCGGCGCGCACGGTGGCGCGGCCACCCGCGCAGGCCTTCCTCCCCAGCCTGGCCGTGGCCTCCGACGGCACGATCGGCGTCACGTACGACGACTTCCGCAACGACCGGCGCGGCGACAACCAGCTGACCACCGACGTGTGGTTCACCCATTCGCACGACGGCGGCCGCACGTGGCAGGAGACGCACGCGGGCGGCCCGTTCGACGTGCTCGGTGCCGCGGCGACCTCGTCGACGGACTTCGCCGGACGCTTCGTGGGCGACTACCAGGGCATCGCGGCGATGGGACACGGCTTCGGCGCCGTGTTCGCCCAGGCCACGCCCCAGGCTGCCCTTCCGCCCTCCGACATGTTCTTCACGCGGATCGTGCTGGGCGAGTCCCCGCTGTACGAGCTCACGGTGCGCGTGACTCCGCGCCGGGTGAGGGTGGGACGGCGCGTGCGGCTGAGCTTCCGCGTGACCACCCGAGTGGGCGGGCGCGACAAGCCGGTCAAGAGCGTCCTCGTCCGCGTCGCCGGCCGCCGCGGGAGGACGGACCGGCGCGGTCGGACGCACTTCACTCTGCGCTTCCGCCGCGACGCCGTCTACCGGGTGACGGCCAGCCGGCGCAACTACCGAACGGGGTACGCGCTGGTGCAGGTCGGACGGGGTACGCGGCGGGCGTTCGTGGCCGGCGAGCGCGGCGCTCGGGACCGCACGCCAGACCCGGCGCGGACCGTCGACACCCGTTAGCCTCAATCCGGTCCCATGCGCTTCGGCATCTTCTATGAGCACCAGCTTCCACGGCCCTGGGATGCGGACTCCGAGCGCAAGCTGATCGCCGACGCGCTCGACCAGGTCGAGCTGGCCGACGGGCTGGGCATCGACTCGGTGTGGGAGGTCGAGCACCACTTCCTCGAGGAGTACTCGCACTCCTCGGCGTCGGAGGTGTTCCTGGCCGCCGCCAGCCAGCGAACCCAGCGCATCCGCCTCGGCTTCGGCATCGTCGCGATCCCGCCGGGCTATCAGCATCCCGCCCGGGTGGCCGAGAAGGTGTCGATGCTCGATCTCGTCTCCGGCGGCCGCGTCGAGTTCGGCTCCGGAGAGACGTCCTCGGGCGCCGAGCTCGAGGGCTTCGGGGTCGATCGCGAGACCAAGCGCGAGCAGTGGAACGAGGCGCTCGACGTGGCCACGCGGATGATGGTCGAGGAGCCGTTTGCGGGGTGGGACGGCCGGTTCGTCGCGATGCCGCCGCGCAACGTGGTGCCCAAGCCGGTGCAAAAGCCCCATCCGCCGTTGTGGGTCGCCTGCTCGCGGCGGGAGACGATCCGGCTCGCGGCCGAGAAGGGGATCGGTGCGCTGTCGTTCTCCTTCGTCGAGCCGGAGGAGGCCAAGGAGTGGGTGGACGAGTACTACGACATCATCGCCTCGGAGCGCTGCGTGCCGGCCGGCTTCGCCGTCAACCCGAACGTCGCGGTCGTGCTGCCCATGATGTGCCACGCCGACGAGGCGACCGCCATCGAGCGCGGCATCGACGGCGCGCATTTCTTCGGCTATTCCCTGGCTCACTACTACGTGTTCGGCGACCACCGACCGGGGCGCACGAGCATCTGGGAGGAGTTCCTCGAGCGGCGCGACGAGGCGGGTTTCGCGCGCTCCATCGTGACTCCCGAGCAGGCGCCGCTCGGGGTGAAGATCATGCAGCAGGGCCTGGGCTCGCTACGCGGCGCGATCGGTACGCCGGACCAGATCCGCGACCTGGTGGCCCGCTACGAGGCGGCCGGCGTGGACCAGATCATCTTCGTCTCGCAGGCCGGGAACAACCGGCACGAGCACATCTGCGAGTCGCTCGAGCTCTTCGCCGCCGAGGTGCTGCCCGAGTTCGCACCGGAGGCCGAGGCCCGCGAGGCGGCCAAGCGCGAGCGGCTCGCTCCGGCGGTCGAGGCGGCACTCGCGCGGCGGGAGCCGGCGCGCGTCGCGGACCCCGGATACGTGATCGCACCGACCGCCTCCGGCCCCCCACCCGTGCGGATCGGCGCCGGCGCCGAGCGCGGCACGGCGCCGGCGGCGGACGGCAACGGCCGCGCAGCCGCCGGCCTGGCGGCCCGCCTGCAGTCCGGCGGCGAAGCGGCCTTCGGGGCGTTCGTGCGCCGCTCGGACGACCGCCGCCTCGAGCGCATCGTGGGATCCGACGCCGGACTGCGGGTGCTGTTCGGCGGCATGGCGCGGCGCTTCGTGCCCGAGAAGGCGAATGGGTTCGAGGGGGAGATCGAGTACGTGCTGAGCACGACCGGCGGCGGGACGAAGTCCTGGGTCGTCGAGGTCACGGGCCCACCGCGGCCCCGCGCGACCGCGCATCCCGGCAGCGCGGGCGAGCCGCGGCTCAAGCTGACCATCCCGTTGGCCGACTTCATTCGCATGGCCGCGCGCGATCTCGACCCGGGCAAGGCGCTGATGACCGGACGGCTCGTCCTGGAAGGCGACTTCGCCGTCGCCACCCAGTTGGGCGCGATGTTCGGCGAGCCCTCCTCCTACTGATCATGGGCCCCCGAACAAGGATCGCGGCGGCTGGGACGGTCGCCCTCCTGGCCTCTGCCGGCCCGGCCGCGGCGGGCGGGGCGCGGATCGCCCCGCTGAACCCGAGCGCGCCGGCGACGACCGGTCCTGCGACGGGCCCGTTGCGGGATCGCGTGATCGCCCGGCGCTCACCGCGAGCGCGCGCGGCGGTCGGCGTCGGCTCCGCGCACGCCTACCGGACCAACGACGGCGCGACGATCGAGGTGCAGCTCTCGCAGAGCTTCGCCGACACGGCGGAGAACCGCGCCGAGGCCCAGACGTTCGTCGACTTCCTCGCCACGCGCGTCCACGGATCGGAGCTCGGGTCGCTGAGGATGTTCATCGGGACGCCCGCCGAGGTCAACAACCAGTGCGGCGGCGACAGCGGCGTCCAGGCGTGCTACGTCGGAGGCGAACGGCGAATGTACGTGCCCAGCACCGACCCGGGCGGGGGAGGCAGCCCCTACACGCGCGAGTACGTGGTGACCCACGAGTACGGACACCACATTGCCGCCTTCCGGCGCAACGATCCCTTCTCGGCGATCAACTGGGGACCGAAGTACTGGGCGTCCTACAAGCGCGTCTGCGCGGGCGTCTTCGAGGGCCGCTACTTCCCGGGCGATCAGGGCGCGCACTATCTCGACGACCCGGGGGAGGGATGGGCGGACAGCTACGCCCACCTGCACTTCCCGAGCGTTCCCTTCCAGTTCAATCGCGGCTTCGCGCCCGACGCCGGCGCCTTCGCCGCGATCCGGCGCGACGTACTGAGTCCGTGGACGCGGCCCGCCACGCGGACCATCCGCCGCTCGCTGTCCAGCCGCCGGCGCGTGACGACGACGACGTCGCGCCTGGCGCTCGACGGCACGGTGGCGCTCGCCCTCAGCGGTCCCCGGCGCGCCAACTACGACCTGCAGGTGCTCGAGAACGGCCACGTCGTCGACCAGACCCACGCCGGCGGCAGTCGCGATCGCGTCGCGGGAACGGTGTGCCGGGCCAACGCCGGCGCCGCGAGCATCACCTTCCGCGTGCGGCGGCGCACCGGCTCGGGGCCGTTCTCGTTGCGGATCTCGACGCCGGGGTAGTCCAGCCGGCCGGCGTGACGCTGGAGGCGTTCGGTCGTCCTACCGATAGAAGGAGTGACTCCGACGGGTCCGTGGGCCGGCCGGCCGGAAAGGCAGATTCATGAGACGTGCAGGCACGATTTCCCGCTGGCTGGGCATCCTGGTCGCGGCGGGGGCGCTGGTGGTCGGCGCGGTGACCGTCGCGCAGGCGCGCGGACACCGCCATCACCACATCTCCGCGCAGGCCCACAAGCGCGACGTTCACGCGGACCGCGTCGATCGCAGCCGCGATCGGACGGACCGCAGCCAGGACGCGGCCGACAAGCGCAGCGACGCGGTCAACCCGCCCAGCGCGGCCGAGGAGCAGCAGGAGGCCGCCGACGCCGCCCAGGAGGCCGCGGATGCGCAGAAGGAGAAGGGCGACGCGCAGAACGAGGCGGCGGACGAGGGCAACCAGCAGGCGGCGCAGCAGGACGAGAACGACGCCGCGGACGAGAACCGGCAGGTCTCAGAGGATCGCCAGGAGCAGGGCGACGATCAGAACGAATCGCAGGATCACAACGGCGGCGGCAACGACTGACGGTGTTCGCCGATTCGCGCCAGCGGGGTTCGGTGTGAGCCGAACCCCGCTGACGGGCGGCTAAAGACCGCTTGCCCGGGGACGGCCCGGATGCGAACATGTGTTCGCCTTGGTCGTCTGCATCCTCCTTCCCCGCTTCGAACTCGCCATCGCCGCCGGCGGCCGGCGGGCACTGCTGCGGGGGCCGGCCGTGCTGGCACC
>DASYIJ010000078.1:0-2396 GCA_035997675.1 Solirubrobacteraceae bacterium | reverse complement strand
CTGGTCCACGGTGCGGCTGAGCCGCGTGGCGCGGCGCGCGGCCCGGCGGCACTTCGCCCTGCCGGGCGGGACCGCGGCCGCGAGCTCGGTGCTCTACCTGCGGACCGAGCCCACGCTGCAGTGGATGGGCGCCTACGTCGGGGGATCGGCCACGCACACGACCGGAGTGATCAACGGCTTCGTCGAGAACGCGCTCGACGTGCGGGTCGTCGCCGCGGAGCGGCCCGCGGGGACGGGCGGAGCCGGCTTCACCGAGGCCGCGCCGGGCCGTCCCTACCAGCTCGTGCGGGGCCTGAGCTACACCGCCTACGGCGAGCGGATCGTCCGCGTCGCCCGCGACACGGGCGCGGACTTCGTCTACCAGCGCTACACGCTGGGCTCCTCGGCGGGGCTCGAGATCGCGGAGCGGGCCGGCGTCCCGCTCGTGCTGGAGTTCAACGGGTCCGAGATCTGGGTCGAGGAGCAATGGAACTCGGGTCGGCTGCGCTTCGCCGGCGTCCTCTCGGCGCTCGAGCGGCGCAACCTCCGCGACGCGTCGCTGGTCGTGGTCGTCTCCGAGGCCCTGCGCGAGGCGGTCCTGGAGCAGGGCGTCCCCGACGAGCGCGTGCTCGTCAACCCCAACGGCGTCGACGTCGACCGCCTCGCACCGCTGCGCGCGCGCGACGCGGCGCAGTGGCGCCGTGCCGAGGGGCGGCCTGAAGCGCCCACGGTCGGGTTCATCGGGACGTTCGGCCCGTGGCACGGGGTCCGGCTGCTTCCCGACCTCGTCGAGGCCGTGGCCGCCGCGCGGCCGGACGCCCGGTGGGTCCTGATCGGCGGGGGATGGCTGCACGACGAGGTGGGCGCGGAGATCGAGAGGCGGGGGCTCGCCGGCCGCGTGCTGATGACCGGGTTGATCGACCATGACGAGGCGCTCCGGCTCCTGGCGTCGAGCGACGTCTGCGTTTCGCCTCACGTCCCCAATCCCGACGGATCGCGTTTCTTCGGCTCGCCGACGAAGCTGTTCGAGTACATGGGCCTGGGCAAGCCGATCGTCGCCGCCGACCTCGAGCAGATCGGCGAGGTGATCGAGCACGAGCGGACCGGGCTCCTGCACCCGCCGGGCGACGCCGCCGCCGCGGGTGCCGCCATCCTCAGGCTGCTGGACGACCCCGAGCTGCGCGCCCGCCTCGGGGACGCGGCCCTCGCCGAGGCGCGTGCGCGCTACAGCTGGACGGCCCACACGCGGCGGATCCTCGACGCGCTCGCGGCCCGGGCCTGACCCGCCTTCGCTAGCCTGCGGACGCTGTGGCGACGGCGCAGGCCGAACAGACCAAGGGCCGAGTCCGGAGCTTCTGGGAGCGCACGCCGTGCGGCTCCTGGGACGCCACCGCGCCCGAGGGGACGCCGGAGTACTTCGCGCAGGTCGAACGGCGCCGGTACGAGCTCGAGCCGTTCATCCACGACTTCGCGGACTTCGGCTCGACGCGCGACCGCGAGGTGCTGGAGATCGGGGTCGGGCTCGGCACCGACCACGTGCAGTTCGCGCGGGCCGGCGCCCGGCTGACCGGCGTCGACCTGACCGACCACGCGGTCGAGCTCGTTCGCCGGCGCGTGGAGCTCGAGGGTCTGGAGAGCGACGTGCGCCAGGCGGACGCCGAGCATCTCCCCTTCGAGGACGACAGCTTCGACGTCGTCTACTCCTGGGGCGTGCTCCATCACACGCCCGACACGGCCGGTGCGGTGGCCGAGGCGCTGCGCGTCCTGCGGCCGGGCGGCCGCGTCTGCATGATGTTCTACGGACGGCGCTCGTGGGTCTCCTTCGGTTTGTGGACGCGCCATGCCCTGTTGAGCCGCCGTCCCACGCGCAGCCTCTCGGACGTCCTGCACCACCACATGGAGAGCGAGGGGACGAAGGGGTTCACGCGCCGCGAGCTGCGGCGCATGTTCGACGGCCTCGAGAACCTGCACATCGACCGGGCCTGCACGCCCTATGACATCGAGTACGCCGGTCCGCTCGCGCGGGTGACCGGGCGCGTGCTCGGGTTCTTCGTCGTTGTCCGCGGCTGGGCGCCGGCCGCCTAGCGGGCGAGGAAGACCCGGACCAGCTCACTTCCGAGCGGAAGCGTCACCACACGGTGCGTGGGGTAGGCGAGCGAGAAGATCCTGCGCTCGGGCGTGTCGATGTCGACCGTGACCAGGGCGTCGACATCGCGAATGTGCTGCCGGAAGTACGCGAGGAATCGCCGCTGTTCGTGCTGGTTGACGAGGAGCGTTCCCGGTTCCAGCCAGAGCGGCGGCTCTCGCAGGCCGGCTCCCTCGTAGACCAGGCCCGGCAGGCCCTGCCCCAACCCCCAGGTCACGTACGTTCGGCGCGACCCGACCACGCCGCGCAGGGTGTCGAGGAACCCGACGAG
>DASYIJ010000048.1:0-13632 GCA_035997675.1 Solirubrobacteraceae bacterium | reverse complement strand
CCCGGATACGCGTTGGCGACCGTGTGCTGGACGACCGAGCCGCCCGAGCATCCGGTGCCGATCGTGTAGCGGACGTCGCCGTAGTTCTCGATCAGCCGCTCCTTGGCCATGATCAGCGACTCGGCCTCGGTGGCGAGGTTGCAGTTGTGGCCCGTGTTGTCGAGCGCTGTCGACATGACCGCGAAGCCGCGGCCGAGCGCCGCGATGTAGCTCTGCGTGTAACCGGGCGCCGACGGAATGGTCCCGCTGAAGTCGTTGAGCGGCGCGCTGCCGGCGCCGTGGTCCGCGCCGCACCCGCCGCCGCCCGTGATGACGAGCTTGTGGTTCCACTGCGCCTGCGGCTTCCAGCGGCTCCAGTCCTGGCCGGGCGTGTAAAGCGTCAGGACCTTGTACTGGTCGCGGTCCTGATAGCCCAGCTCCTGTCGCACGACGAACGGGACGGTCATCCCGTTGTCGGTCGTCGTCGATGCGACGTCCGAAGGCGGGTTGGCGGGGTCGTAGGGCTGGAGGTCCGCCTTCGAGGGGTCGGTGGACTTGTAGAGGTAGGTGAACTGCGGCGGCTGGTCGCACTGCGCGTCGGTGGCGCCGTCCGGGCAATGCCAGGGCTGCAGCTGCGGTCCGGAGAAGACCGGTCCGCCGTTGGGATGGTCGGTGATCGTCAGCTTGGCGGCGGTCGCGCCTGCCGCGGTCGCGATGAGCTGGTTGTCCCCCACGGTGAGGCCGTCGACGACGCCCTCCGCCTGGCTTCCGCGCCAGTGCGTGAACGCATCGGTCACGTCGCGGTCGCCGAGCGTCACCCGGAGGCTCGCGGCGGTGGCCCCCGAGGGCATCCGGATCCCGACGAGCGCCTGGCCGTCGGAGATCAGGTCGGCGCGGTTCGAGAGGGTGTGGATGCTGATCGTGCCGGCGTGCGCGGCGGCCGGGAGGGCCGCCGAGGTCGCGAGCAGGAGGGCCACGATGGTCGTGCGACGCATGGCCCCGAAACGACCGGACTGCCGAGAACCTGTCGTCACGGACGCGGCACCAGCTTCACGGTGCGCTTGCTGAAGTACCCAGGCGTGCCGTCGCCTGCGGCACGCGAGGCCGCCGTGTCCTGCTGGTCGCGGTGTGGCGCGCCGAGGTTGACGCGGAAGGTCAGTCGCCCGTCGCCGTCCGGCGAGACGACCTGGTTCCCGTCGGAGGTGACCACGTCGACCGCGTCGTCGTGCCGGAAGAACGGCGGCGTCGTCACGGTGGTCGTGCCCGAGCCGACGAGCGTCAGGCCGTGGCGCCCGGCGTGGTCCAGGTGCAGGAACTCGAGCGCCCGGGCCGGATCGGCGGCGACGTGCCACCCCCAGACCGAGAACTGCGGCTCGATCGACTCGTAGCTGATCGTCTTCGGCGCGGGCTGCGGGTGCTCGAAGACGCTCTCGATGCCGGGCAGCGAGTCGGCGAACTCGCGCCGGAACTCCGGGATCCCGTGACAGCCGGGGCCGTAGTCCTTCCACAGGTGCGGGATGTCGTCGGCGACCAGCCGGTCGTGGAAGCTGACGCTGTCGCGATGGATCTCGTTCTCCTCCGAGCAGCCGACGATGCTCGTGGGGTCGTTGTTCTCGAGCAGCGGGTTCGGCGCGCCGTCGAACGTTCGGACCTGCAGGACGACGTCGTGCAGGTTGTCCGCCAGGTCGGTGGGGTTGTGCCCGTGCCAACGGACCTCCTGGGTGGCGCGCGGCCCGTAGACCCCGTCCGGCGCGGCGACCTGCTGCGCCTGGCCCGCCTCCTGCGCCGTCGAGCTCGCGCTGATGAGGCTCATCAGCGGCAGGGAGTTGCTGTCGAGGGCGCCCGACATGCTGACCGCGGTGGCGAAGAGGTCGGGATGACGGGTGGTGAGCGTCATCACGCCGTAGCCGCCCATTGACTCGCCGATGACCGCGCGCTCGGCGCGCGTGCCGTAGGTGTGGAACCGCTTGTCGATCAGCGGGATCAGCTGACCGATGTCGAAGGTCTCGTACATCGGCGGGCCGCCGGCGCCGCCGTTGTACCAGTCGCTGTACCAACCGAGCCAGCCGCCGTCGGGGGCGACCACGATCGACGGGAAGTCCTTGATCTCGTCGCCGTACCAGGGCCAGAAACGCGCCTGGTCACCCTGGGCCCCGTGGAGGTAGTACGTCACGGGCCAGCGCCGGTCTGCGTTCGCGTCGTAGCCCGCGGGGAGGAAGACCTGCACCTTCGCCTGTCCGCTGCCGAAGGCGGACGTCGCGATCGTCAACTCGACGCCGTTGCCGTCGACGGGGCGTTCCGACACGATCCGGGCCGGGTCGGCCGCGGCAGCGCTCGGCGCGGCGAGGACCAGCATCGCGAGAAGGACTGCCCTTCTCATGGATGCGTGGAGTAGGCGGTCAGCGGAACACGGCCGAGGTAGACGGAGACAGGCCCGGGCGATGGGTCGGTCGGGCCGTTGCGCAGGTCGCCCCAGGTCGCGTAGAGGTCGTGGTCGTCGAGGGCGACCGAGGAGAAGTCGTCGCCGGTGCGGTTGCCCGCGGGCGAGGTGGCGTTGCTGATCCGCAGCGGCTTGCTGAAGTGGCGGCCGTGGTCGAACGAGACCGCGCTCCACGCGTCGTACCGCGCCGAGAGTGTGCCGGACACGACGTCGAGGAAGAACTCGGGCTGGGAGATCAGGCCGGTGGCGAGGACCTTGTAGACGACGCCGAGGACTCCGGTGGGCGAGTAGGCGATCCACGGCTGGATCTCGGGGTGGGCGGGTGGTTGACCGCCGATGAGCACCGGTTCGGTCCACGTCTTGCCGCTGTTCTCGGTGGTGCTAACGGCGATCTCGCCGGGTGTCGCGGGCGTGGCGGTGACGCCCTGGCCGCTCATGATCGCGAACCGCCCCGGGTGGCTCGGGTCGGCGGCGGTCCAGTTCGCCGGAAACGGCGCCGGGTGACGCGTCCAGGTCCGGCCATCGTCGGTGCTCGTCTCGAAGATCCCGCACGGGCACTGCCGGCCGGGGGCGACCGAGGCGACGTAGGTGACGGCCAGGACGCCGTTCGCCGCGGCGGGGACGTAGTCGCCGCCCTGCTCGCCCTGCACCTGGGGGTAGAGGTTCGAGTCGATCGCGTGCGGCGGGCCGAACGACCGGCCGCCGTTGTGGGAGGCGACGACCCAGCGGACGAAGCGCGGGAAGTCGGTGGCGCTCGCGTAGAGCGTGCCCGTGGTGTTGTCGGCGGCGAGGAAGAGCCGGTCGCTGTGGCCGGTGTTGCGGCCGAGCAGCAGCGCCTGCGGCATCTGCTGGTCGCCCGTCGCGAACGCTGGCCCGCGCCATGTGTCCCCGCCGTCGTCGGACCGCGAGACGAACATGTTGTAGTAGTCGACGGCCCCGGCGGGTGTGTCCCACCAGCCGGCCCCCGTGTAGAGGACGCCGCCGGGCCCCGCTGCGGTGGCGGCGTCCGAGCAGTGGTGGTCGGGCACCCCGGGGGTCGGGCCGGGGTCGGCCGGATGCTTGGGCCGGATCTCGAAGGTCCTGCCGCGGTCGCGGGACACCGCCGCCCCGCAGCCGCTCATCGCGATTACGAGCGGCCGGCCGTGTGGCCCGATCGAGATCTCCGGCTCGCCCTGGCCGGTGACGCTCGTGACCTTTTTCTCCCAGCCCGTGAAGCCGTCGCCCGGTGCCTGTGCGTGCGCGCTACCCGCGCAGCCCATTGCGACCAGCGTTGCGACGCAGACCTTTCCCATTGCCATCCGTACCCCTCCGGACTTCAGTGTGATGGCTCAGGTCCTTCGGCGCGCCGGTTTGCCGCCGAGCCCTTCCAGCAGCGCTGCGCGCGCCCTCGGCCATGGGTCCGGGCGCGTGCGCGTCCGCAGAGACCCTGATCCACTCAGCCCAGGGCGGCTATGGAGGCTCGAGGATCACGATCGGAATCGTGCGACTCTTTGCGTTGCGCGCGTAGAACTCGTATCCGGGGAAGAACGACACGAACTCGGGCCACAATCGAGCGCGCTCCTCGTCGCTTGCGACGCGGGCGCGAACGCTGTGAAACTCGCTTCCGGCCTGAATCGTCGTATCCGGATTGGCCATCACATTGTGAAACCAGGCCGGGTTCGTCGGCTGACCTGCCTTCGAGGCCACCACCACGAACACTTCGCCGTCGCGGTGGTACATGACCGGCGATGTTCGCCTGATCCCGCTCTTGGCCCCGGTGTGGTCGAGGAGAAGCACGCGGGCGCCAGGAAGGCCGGGTAGGTGGCCGCCGAGCCTGCCGCGCGACCGCCGGTACAGCGCGACGTGGATCCTCGTCGAGCGCCGGCCGGCATAGACGCCGCGCTTGTTGGCGAACAGCGAGCTTGAGACCGTGATGCGCCCGAGGAGTCCCATAGGGCCCGATCCGGCACCCTACCGCGCCACGCTTCGCGCCCGTATGCCCCAATGTGGGCCCAATCGCGTCGGGTGTTCACCAGCTGCAGGCTGCTCGCGGTCCGACGGCGAACGGCCGCCCCAGGGCGTCTGCGAGCGCAGAGTTCCGGATCGTCAAATACTCGAAGCCCTGGACCGCACCGGCTGAGTACCAGCGCTCGGTCATCGACTCTGGCCCCAGCGCCTCTTGCGCTCCACTCGGCATTACCCGGACGCCACGGCCGGCAACCGCGGGGAGGTGGCCGAGCGCCCGGCGCTCGACGCTCAGCGCGCGGTCGACGGCGAGGTCGCGAGCGCCGGCTCCGGGCTCGCGGGTCGCGCCTCGGGGCTCGCGGCCGCAGCCTCCGTCTCACGCTCGAGCACGACCGGACGCTGCACGCGCGCCCCGAGCGCCTGGGCCCGCCGCCGCACGGGCGACTCGATGAATCGGGTCGCCAGCCATGCGAGCGTCAGCGTGATCGGCAGCACGATCGCGGTGAGCTCGAGCATCGACTGGGGGCTGCCGTTCCGCGGGATCGGGATGACCAGCAGCACGAGCCAGATGACCAGGAAGTGGAAGAGGAAGAGGGCGTAGCTGATGCTCCCGATCCAGCGCGCGACGCGGTTGGCGAACACCCAGCGGGCCCACGCGGGCAGGTAGGCGGCGGTCACGAGGAACGCCAGGAAGGCGAGGGGGACCGCGATGCTCAGCGGCACGCTCTCTCCCCACAGGAAGCCGTGCTTCGTCGCGACCGGGACCCCGGCTAGGTACAGGAGGTACAGCAACACACCAAGGGCCGCGGGACAGGCGAGCGCGAGCCAGGTCCGCAGGCGCGGTGTGTCCCGGCGGCGGAGCCACACGTAGATGTACGCCCCGGTCATGCCAATCGCGAAGTCGGCGCAGAAGAGCGGGAACTGGAGGAACAGCTGCGGGTTGCTCCGGGTGCTCGTCCGCCACAGCACGGCGATGCCGATCGCCAACGCCAGGCCGATGAAGGGCCGGCGGAAGTACGGCTTCACGACCAGGGGATAGAGCACGTAGAAGATGCAGGCGATCGACATCGTCCACACGATGCCCTGCACTCCGAACCCGGCGCGGAACGGAAACAGCTCCTGCTGGAGGAAGGCCACATGACCCAGCACGGCGAACGGGTCATGGGGGAAGTTGGCGCCGGAGACGGGGCGCAGCAGCGGCCCGAGCGCGATCGCGAGCACGAGGGTGAGCCAGTAGACCGGGAGGATGCGGCCGAGGCGGCGCAGCCCGTAGGCGCGGCCGCCGATGAATGTGCCGTGCACGACCGCGGGCAGGAAGGCGACGAAGCCGCCGACGAGGAAGAGGAACTCGATCGAGAAGAACATCGAGGACCGAAGGGCGCGGAACGGCTCGTGGTCGGGAACCCAGCCGGTCGCCAGCGAGATGTGCGTCAGCGCGATGGAGAGGCTCACCCCACCGCGGATGCCGTCGAACGTCGGGACCCACAGGGTCTTCACGCCCAACCGCGGCTCGCCGGATCGGGTGCCCGCGGTCGCCCCGCTGCTCACGCCCATGCGTGCACGATCGCTCGGTAGGGGCCGGGTCCGGGCGGCGGCCCGGCCACCGTCTCGGTCCGGCTGAACCCGGCGGCCTGGCAGAGGTCGTGGACGGCGCGGAGATTCGGCACCCACCACGTGGTCGGGTCGCCGTCGAACTCGTCGGCGCGACAGAACTGCCACACCGGACGGTCCTCCTCGGCCTCGAGCACGATCGCGGCGGTCTCGATGACCGCGAGATCGCCGGTCAGCGCCGCGACTCGGCGCATCGCTCCCACGGGGTCCTCGACGTGGTAGATCACGCCCAGGAACAGCACGAGGTCGAACCTGCCGAGGCTCTCGACGTCGACCTCCATGAAGTCGGCGACCAGCGGCTCCACGCGGCTGTGAAGCGCGCGGTGCGCCAGGTCGAAGCCCGCCTTGCCGGGGAGCGTCGCCGGGTGCCGGGCATCACCGTCCTGCCGATCGATCTCCCACGCGTAGTGGTCGAGGGCGACCACGCGGGCGGCGCCTCTTCGCTCGGCCTCGAAGGAGTAGAAGCCGTCCCAGGCGCCGATATCCAGCACGGTCCGGCCCTCCAGGTCCTCCGGGAGTCGCAGCGCCCGGAGCTCGTGCGCCATGAAGCTGGCGTCACCGCCCTTCTCGCCGGGGGTGACGACGCCGTGGCCGAGGTCGATCGAGTGCCGCCAGTAGGGCACCTCGTCGACCGCTTGTCGCAGCTCGTCCGGCCGGCCGTTTCGCGATGCGCCGTTCGCGCCCGCGGCGGCGGGACCCACCGGTGCGGAGGCGGGGGCGGGACGCGGGCCGAGCGTCACCGCGCCGCGGAGGTCGGCCGTGCGCCACGGCGTGGGGGGCGAGCCCCCAGCGTTCGCCCGCAGCGCGGCGAGAACGTCGGCCTGCGCCCGCGCGCCGGCCGTCTCGGTCGCAGTCGCCCGCCGGGAGAGCTCGTCGACCGCACTCACGGACTCGGCGAGCGCATCGTGGAGAGCCGTGTCGACCCGCCGCTGGTGGACGATGTGCGGGCGCATGGCGCGCAGGGCCACGGCGCGTGCCAGCCTCCGGACCCGGCCGGGCGGCGACTCGTCCGCTCCGGCCTCGACGAGGGCCGCCGCCTCCGCCAGCGTCGCGCGGGGCCCCGCGAGTACCGCGTCCTGCTCGCGTCGCCCGGCGATCCTCTCGCGCACCGGCGCGAGCGCGCGCTCCAGGGTCGCGCCGGCCGCCGACGGCGAGTGGGTCGTGCGGATGTCGGAGGCGGCGATCCGCCCGCGTTGCGCGGCGGCGGCCGGATCGTCGAAGACGTGGCGCATCAGCCGGGACGCATGCCCCACGTCGGGCTCCGCCCACCGCGCCTCGGCGGGATAGACGTGGACGCCGGGACCGACCGCGGTCATCCCGTGGTCCACGAGGTACCCGTTGCGGGCGGACATGAAGTCGAGGTTGCCCGAGTACCGGGTCGCGATGACCGGCTTGCCCAGGTACATCGCCTCGGCGAGGGGATGGCCGAGGCCCTCCGCGCGGTGCAGCGACACGTAGCAGTCGCAGGACGCCAGCAGCGCGTTCTTGTCCTGGGAGGACAGGTAGCCGTCGAGGAGGTGGACGTCGGGGTGCTCCGCGGCCGATCGGAGGCGCGAGTGGTTGACGGGATCGACCTCGCTGTTGATGCACTTGATCACGAGCTTCGCGCCGTCACCCGGGGCGAACGCCGCACCGAACGCCTCGATGACGGCCAGCGGGTTCTTGCGCTCGAAGGCGCTGTTGTAGTCGAACGAGAAGAGGAACAGGAACCCCTCGGGCAGTCCCAGCTCTCCGCGTGTGCGATGCCTGACCTCGGGCACCGACACGGGGATCCGCACCTGCCGAATCGGCACGTCGACGAACGGCTCGAGGCACGCCGCCACGTGGCGGGTGCCCACCCAGACCTCGTCGAGCAGCTCGGAGGGGAAGTTGAGCCATTGCGGCGACACCGCGCCCTCGACCTCCCACCACCAGAAGCCGATCGAGTGGTGCTCCTGAAAGAACGAGGGTCCCGTCTCGCGATACAGGTCCCAGAGGCCGTCCGGGTTGAGGTAGAGGAGGTTCACCGGGAACGCGGCGGCGCTCGGCATGAGCGTGGCGAACGGGTGATCCTGCCGGCAGTCGGGTTCCGCGCGGCCCTGGATCGGCAGGAGCGGGACGCCGCCGGCGTCGAGCGCCCCGATGATCTGCCGGGCTCCTTCGCCGAGCCCGAGCTCGGAGCGCAGGTACCCCACCATGTTGACCCCCCACCAGTCCGGCGCGCCCTTGGGCGGCGGCGGACCATGGGCCTTGGTGCGGGCGCGGGCGTGCGTGCGCCGCAGGTCCTCGCCGACTTCCGGAAGGAGGTCGGCACGGATCGGCACCTGGTGCTGGCCGTACTCGTGCGCCCATTCGGCCAGTCGTTGCGCGTCCGGGCCCTCCAGGTCGGGGAAGGCCTCTCGCAGATCGGGCCGGTGCAGATACAGGCCGTACAGGTAGCGGTTGAGCCCGGCCGCGGCCCCCACCGGCGCGGGGGCGCGAAGCTCGCTCAGCAGTTGATCTCGATCGCGCGTCGGGGCAGCCATGCGTCTATCGCCGCCCGAAGCTACAGCAGCTTTCCGACGGCACCGACGGGCACGGTGCCGTCTGGAATCCGGCCTAGACTCGCCCGCATGCTCGACGAGGCTCGCGCGCCCCTCACCGCCGTTCCAGCGCACGCCGATCCGCCCCCCGACGATGCGGGCGATCAGGAGCGCCAGGTCGATGCACTGCACCGCCGGCTTGCCCAGGCGCACGCGCGCGAGCATCGTGCGCGTGAGGAAACGGCCCGCCTCGGGCGGGCCCTCGAGCGGGCGGAGCGCGACCGCCTGCGGGTCGAGGCGCTGGAGGCCCAGCTGCGCGACCCGCACCACGCCGAGTACTGGCTGGACGTCCTGCAGAGCTCGTTCAGTTGGAGGGTCACACGCCCGCTGCGCTGGATCGCACGCCGGCGGCTGGTGGCGCGGCTGCGATCGCGCGACCAGCACCAGTGACGCGGCTCTGCTTCCTCACGACAACCGGCAGCAACGCGTTCATGACCGAGCTGCTGCACGGCATCGCCGCCGCGGTGGGGCGCGAAGGCGTCGAGGCGACCGTGGCCACGGATGCGTTTCCCGCCCATCGCCACGACACCGCCTACGTTCTCGTCCCGCACGAGTTC
This sequence comes from Solirubrobacteraceae bacterium, assembly GCA_035997675.1. Lineage (GTDB taxonomy): Bacteria > Actinomycetota > Thermoleophilia > Solirubrobacterales > Solirubrobacteraceae > JALYZC01. The sequence goes on along the minus strand of DASYIJ010000048.1, from coordinate 4,540 downwards.
TTCGAGACCGCGCCGCTCGGCGGCCGGGCCACCGAGCGTCATCTGCAGCGGACGATCGGCCTGTGCGTCGAGCAGCCCGGTACCCAGTGGTTCGAGCGCGCCTCCGTCCACGCGAAGCGACTCGGCGCACTCGTCGACATCCGGGAGGAGGGGGCGGTGGAGTTGCGGCGCCGTGGCCTTGCGGTCGAACGCGTGCGCCTGGGTTACGTCCCCGACTGGGACCACTGGCATCGCGATCTCACCGCGGAGCGGCCGGTCGACGTGCTGTTCATGGGCTCGATCGACGCGCGCCGGGCCGCCGTCCTCGCCGGTTACGCGCCGACGTTGTGGACCCGGCGCGCCCGGCTGCTCACGCCTTCCGAGGAGCCGCGCATCGCGCGGGCGCCGGATCACGTCGTCGGGGGCGACAAGCTCGATCTCCTGGCGGGCTCGCGCGTCCTGCTCAACGTCCACCGCGAGGGCGCCTCCGGGATGGAGTGGCCGCGGGTCCTGGAGAGCATCGCGAACGGCTGCGTGGTGGTGACCGAGCACGCGCTCGACCACGAGCCCCTCGTCGCGGGCGAGCATTTCCTTCAGGCTCCGGCGGAGAACCTGGCGACGATCGCGGACCTCCTGCTCGACGATCCCCAGCGCCTCGCCGCGATCCGTGTCGCCGCCTACGACTTCGTCCGCGCCGAGTTGACCATGCAGCCCGCCGCCCGGCGCTTGATCGAGATCGCGACCGAACTCTCCGCTCGCCGGGTCCGTTACGCCGACCGGCGCCTTGCGCCCGTCACCACATTGGGGCCCGCTCCGGACCCCGCGGGCGCCCAGGATCCGGCGGCGCCGGCCCTCGGCGTCGTCGGGGCCGGTCTCAAGCGACTGGCCGTCGAGATGCTCGAGCTGCGTCGGGGCGCGCAGCCTCGCTCCGGCCGGCCCGGCGCGCTCCGGCTGCTGGAGACCCGCGCCTACGCGACGGCGCGCCCGAGCGTCTCGATCTGCATCACGGTGCACGACTACGAGCGCGAGGTGGTGGAGGCGCTGCGCAGCGTGAGCGCGCTGGAGGAGATCGGCTACGAGGTCGTGGTGATCGACGACGCGTCGATCGACGCCTCGCGCGAGCGGGTGGCGGACTTCGCGGACGCCCATCCCTGGCTGCCGCTCGTGCTGTTGGGCCACGACGTCAACGCGGGCCTCGGCCAGGCGCGCAACGCCGCCGTCGCCCAGGCCCGGGGTGACCTCGTTCTCACCCTCGACGCGGACAACCAGCTGTATCCGTCCGCGCTCGAGCGGCTCGTAGGGGCGCTCCAAGCGGATGCCGGCGCGTCGTTCGCGTACGGCACGCTCGCGGTCTACGACGGCGACGCGCCGGTCGACCTGCTCAGCCACCGGCCCTGGGAGCCGGACCGGCTGCGGCTGTTCAACTACATCGACGCGCTGGCGCTGATCCGGAGGGAGGCGCTCGATCTCGTCGGCGGCTACACGACGGATGCTCGCCTCCTCGGCTACGAGGACTACGACCTGTGGTGCCGGTTCGCCGAGCGTGGTCTCTACGGCGCGCACGTCCCGGAGATCGTCGCCCGGTACCGTCGCAGCCAGCACTCCATGATCGGCCTGACGCAGCTGGACGACACCGTCGCGCGTTCGGTGATGCGCAGCCGGGCTCCCAACACCTGGGCGGAGGGCGCGATCGCCGCAGCGGAGGGGGCGTGACGCGCCACGCCCGGCGCGCCGCGCGCGCCGCCGTCCTCATCGCCGCCGTCGTCGTCGCCGGCTCGCCGGTGGCGCGCGCGGACGTCACGTCCTCGGGCAACCTGCGCCTCGTCCGCGTCCCGGACGACACCACCACGTTCCCCGGAGCTCTCGATGTCGCCGCGCCTCCGGGCGACCCGAGCCGGCTGTTCGTCGTCGAGCGTTCGGGGCTGATCGAGCTGATCGAGGACGGGCAGGCCACGCCGAGCCCGTTCCTGGACCTGCAGGGGAGCGTGAACTCGTGGGCCGGAGTGTCCGGCACCCCGAGCGAGAACGGACTGGCCTCCATCGCCTTCGCCCCCGACTACGCCCAGAGCGGGCGCTTCTTCGCCTTCTACACGTCGAGCAACCCGGCGGACTGCGACACCACCAACACGAACTCCTGCGACGACCGGCTCGTGGAGTTCCGGCGTTCGCCCGGGGATCCCGACGTCGCCGACCCGACGCCGGTGCGCACGTTGCTCGTCGTCACCCACCGTGACACCGCGGTCCATCACTCGGGCCAGCTCCAGTTCGGCTACGACGGCCTCCTGTACGTCGGCACCGGCGACGGGGGCAAGCCGGGCGATGGCAACCATCGAGCCCAGGACCGCGGCTCCCTGTCCGGCAAGGTCCTGCGGCTGAACGTTGCCGACCCGAGTCCGACGCCGCAGATCTGGGCGCTCGGGCTGCGCAACCCCTATCGCTTCTCGTTCGACGCCGGCACCGGCGATCTGGCCCTCGGCGACGTCGGTGAGAACACGCGCGAGGAGATCGACGTCCGCCCGTTCGGTGCGGGGCCCGGCGCCAACTTCGGCTGGAGCGTGTGCGAGGGCGAGATGCTCTTCGTGCCCGGGCCCGCCGGTTTCACCGTGGACCCCTGCCCGGGAAGCCCCGTGGCCGACTACGTTGCCCCGGCGCTCACCTATCCACACAGCGGCGCCGCCTTCTGCAGCGGTGCGGTCATCGGCGGCCGCGTCGCGCGTGACCCGACCGTCCCGGAGCTGCTCGGCCGCTACCTCTATGGCGACTTCTGCCAGGGCTTCATCAGGTCGGCGACGCTGACGCCGACCACGGCGCCCGTCGACACGGGGTTGTCGGTGGACCAGCTGACCGCATTCGGCCAGGACGCCCGGTGCCGGCTCTACGCGACCTCGCTCGTCGGCTTCGTCTACCGGCTCGACTCCACGAGCGCCACCGGCAGCCCGTCCTGCCCGCCCACGCCACAGCTGCCGCCGGCCCCGGTCGGCTCGGCGGACGGCGGCGCGCCGGTTCCGCCCGGCGGCGCACAGTCGCGAGGCGCCGTTCGCCGTACGCCCGCGCCGGCGATCACGCACCTGGCGATGACGCGGCGGCGCTTCGCGGTCGCATCGCGCCCCACGGCGATCCGCGCCGCGACGCCCCGGGGCTCCGCGTTCGTCTACCGGCTCTCGCGGTCCGCCACCGTGACGATCGTCGTCGACCAGCTCCTCGCCGGCCGGCGCGTCGGCCGGCGCTGCCTCGCGCCGGCCCGCCGCCGGCGCGGTCGCGCATGCACGCGCTCGCGGCGGCGCGGGACGCTCATCCGGTCTGCGGGCGCCGGTGTCGCTCGCACCGCGTTCTCCGGGCGGATCGGCCGCCGGGCGCTACCGCCCGGCCGCTACCGTGCGACGCTGCGGGCACGCGACGCGGCGGGAGCCGTCTCGTCGCCACGCACGACGGAGTTCGCGATCCTCGCCGGCTGAGTGCCGCCGTCGGCTCGCTCCGGCCGAGGCCGGGGCGGTCCGGTCACCACCCGTGCGGCGTCGTCCATGCCACGCGGGTCGCGCCCGCGCGCGGCCTCAGCGTCGATGCTCCGGCGTGCGGCCACACCCGGTTCGGGCGCTGTGCCTCGCGCAGCGCCTCCTCCTGCCTGCGCCGCTCCTCCTCGGCGCGCGCCTCGCGGTAGGCGTCGCGCGCGTTCTCGTCGGCGCGTCGGAGTTCCGCAACTCGGTGGACAAGGCCGTCGCGCACGCGCTCGAGCTCGCTCGCGCTCAGGAGCCGGCCGGCCGCGCGTCGGGGCGGGGCCTCCACGGCGCCGGACAGCGGCTCGAGCGTGGCCAGCTCGCCCTCGAGTTGCGAGATCTCGCGGCGCAGGCGCCGGCGCAGGCGGCGCTCCTCCTCCGGGTCGCGGGGCGGGGTGGATGGAGTCGATGCCGCCGGCTGACGGGGAGCCGCCAGGTCGGACGCTCCGTACAGGGCCGCGGCCAGCTCGCGCCGGTCCAGCCCGGCGCTTGCGGCCTGGGCGGCCGCGCTGGCGGCGAGGCGGCCGAGCTCGCCCTCCCCGGTCCCCTCGGCGACGAACGTGCCGCGGCCGTGTTCGGAGCGGATGAGGCCCTGTTGATCGAGCCGGGCGTAGACCGCCCGCGCCGTGTTCGTGTTGACCCCGGCCAACTCGGCGAGGTCGCGCACACCCGGCAGGCGGGCACCCGGGCCCAGATGGCCCGCGGCGATCAGCGCCTTGAGCTTCCAGGCGAGCTGTGTCGCGAGCGGGAGGTCTTCGTCGCGGTCGACGGTGAGGTCGAACGCCTCGAGAGGCTGATCCATGTCACGAGCGTACCGGCCGCGAGAGTGCTAGTCAAGAGACACAGTGAGCTTGACTCGGGCGCGTCGGAGTGATTGGATGCGCAAACTGTTCTAGTGTGCTGACTCACTTTTCCGAGGTGTCACGTGGTTCGTAGCGTCGCTGACCGGGCGTTTCTTCCGACGAAGAATTTGCTCGAGGAAGTCGGGGACATGATGATCCTGACGGGGAAGACTGTGTTGTCTGCCCTGCGTCCTCCGTATCCGTATGGCGGCGAGTTCGTGTCGC
>DASYIJ010000268.1:0-3454 GCA_035997675.1 Solirubrobacteraceae bacterium | reverse complement strand
TGGGTGGCGCCCTGCTCGAGGGCCCAGTCCTTCATGGCGGCGGCGATCTGATCGGCCAGCGACATGTCGATCGCGGCGCCGCGGGCGAGCGTGCTCTGAAGCTGCTGGTAGACCGCCTTGGGCAGACGCTGGCGCTGGACGGCGGGGCTGAAGACGTTGGCGCCGAAGACCTGGTTGATCGGGACGGTCAGGTCGGGCGACCCGAGGGCCTCGCCGTTGGGGCTCCACTGGGCGGCGAGGACATTCTGCTGACGGGATCGGGGCATGGGCGGACTCGTTCCTCCTGTGTCTCTAGGCAAGGCGCGCCAGCCTATGGCCGCGCGCGACCCGGCGCCTTATCCGCGTGTCCAAAGCGCCCCGGCGATCTTTCGCCCATCGGTCAGAACGTGCGGATCGGCACGCTCGACAACATGGCGAATGGGGTCGGCCAATCTTTCGACACGAGGCTAAAGACCAACCCCGGGCCCTCGAACACACTGCCGGCGTGCATCCGACACGAGGAGGACGTATGAGACGTTCGACCTTGCCGCGCTCGCGTTCGCGTCGCGGTGTGCAGTTCGGCCTGGTTGCGCTGGTGGCGCTCGCGGCCGTACTGCTGGTTCCGGCATCGGCTCTCGCCGACGCCACAGACCTGAAGAAGTCGATCGCCGGGAAGCTCGACGTGAGCGTTGGCGTGAATACCACCTGGGTGATCGTGGCGGGCTCGCTCGTCATGTTCATGCAGGCCGGGTTCGCGTTCCTGGAGATCGGCTTCTCACGCGCGAAGAACGCCGGCACGGTGGTCGCGAAGATCCTGACCAACTTCTCGATCGCCGCGATTGCGTGGTGGGCCGTCGGCTTCATGTTCGCCTTCAGCGGACCGGCCGGAAGCTTCATCGGGCATGAGGGCGGAGCCTTCTTCACCCACCTGGGGCCGTATCTCTCGGTGGCCAACGGGATCACCACCTATCACCCGCACTTCCCGGTGATGGATCTCTCCAACGCCACGATCGAGTCGAAGTGGTTCTTCCAGTTCGTCTTCTGCGCCGTCTCCTTGGCGATCGTCTGGGGAACGACGCTCGAGCGGATCAAGTTCGGCGTCTACATCATCTACTCGATGGTGTTCGCGTCGCTGATCTACCCGATCGGCGCGCACTGGGTGTTCGGCGGTGGCTTCCTCCAGCAGGGCCACTGGCTCGGCACGAGCATCGCCGGCATGCAGGACTTCGCCGGTTCGACGGCGGTACACCTGATCGGGGCGTCCGGCGCCTTCGCGGCCCTCTTGCTGTTGGGGGCTCGCAAGGGCAAGTACGGGCCTGACGGGAAGCCGCGGGCGATACCGGGGCACAACATGCCCCTGTTCGGCCTCGGGGTGCTGATCCTGTGGCTGGGCTGGTTCGGGTTCAACCCGGGCTCCACGCTCAACGCCGTGGACGGTCGCTTCGCCGAGATCCTGCTGATCACCAACCTGGCAGCCGCCGCAGGCGTGTTGGCGGCGGTGGCGACGGCGCGGATCAAGACGAAGAACATCGACATCGGCATGGCCGGCAACGGCGCCATCGCGGCGCTGGTGGCCATCACGGCGCCCTCGGGCTACGTGGAGATCTGGGCCGCGCCCATCATCGGGGCCGTGGCCGGGGTCATCGTCGTTCTCGGCGTGTACTTCGTCGACAAGTACATCGACGACCCGGTCGGCGCGTTGTCGGCGCACGGCATGGCGGGTATCTGGGGCACGCTCTCGTGCGGGTTGTTCACCGCGCCGAGGCTGGCCCAGTACAACGCCTTCGGCGACCCGCAGGGTGGATTGTTCTACTCCGGCCACCTGACGCAGCTCGCGGCACAGGCCATCGGGTTCACGATCGCGTTCGTGTTCGTCTTCTCCGCGTCGTTCGCGGTGTTCTGGATGATCAAGAAGACGTACGGCCTCCGCGTCAGCGAAGCCGAGGAGGATGCCGGTCTGGACATCTCCGAGCACGGCATGTACGGCTACCCGGAGCAGTTCATTCCGGCGCCGGAGCTCATCGGCGCGGCGCCGGCGGGGACGGCTCCAGCCGGCGCGCCGTCGCTGGCGACCAGTAAGGAGGTGCCCGCATGAAGATGGTGATCGCCTACACGCGGCACGAGGCGTTCGAACCGATCCGCACGGAGCTGCTCGAGTTGGGGTTCCCGTCGCTGACGATCTCCGAGGTCAAGGGATCGGGGCGGCAGAAGGGCATCACCGAGCACTACCGCGGCTCGTCGGTGACGAACTACCTACGGCCGAAAATCAAGATCGAGTGCGTGGTTGCTGACAAGGATGTGCAGACGATCGTGGACACGATCCTCAAGCACGCCCGCACGGGCTCGATCGGCGACGGGAAGGTGTTCATCGTTCCGGTCGAGGCGGCCTTCCGTATCCGCACCGGGGAGTCCGGTGAGGACACGCTGCAGGCCCATCCGGACGCGGCGGCAACGGCCCCGTAAGGGACATGAGCGCGCGGGCGCTGCCAGGTGAGCAGGGCTCGGGCAGGCCGGGGACCGGGGGCGCGGGCGGCGACGCCGCCTCGCCCCCGGCCTCGCTCGTCGAGCGCCTGCGCGACGTCCACCTGCAGATGGTCGACGCGGTGCTGGCCGGCGACGGGCTCGCCCGCGTGGCGGAGCTGGCGGCCGAGGCGGCCGGCGGCCCCGTGGCGATCGTCGTCCCCCGGATCGGGGCGGCCGCCGCCGCCCCGGCGCGTGGCGCGACGGCCGAGGGCCTCACGGCACTCAAGCGCTACGTGTCCGACCGCCTCCGCGACCGCCCGGCCGAGGTGCCGGACACGGTCGTCACCGAGGTTCCGATCGCGGCCGGCGACGAGATGCTGGGCGCGGTCCTGCTGCTCGCGGGTGGCGGTGAGCCCCGCCCCGAGGCGGCCGAGTTCCTCCACCTCGCCGCGGTCGCCTCGCTCACCGAGGTGGCGGTCGAGGAGGCCAAGGAGGAGGTCGAGCAGAACCTGCGCGGCTCATTTCTGGAGGAACTGCGCTCGCGCGTCGAGCTGGAGCCGGACGAGCTCGTGCGCCGAGCCGGGAGGCTCGGCACCGACCTCTCCCACGGGGCGGTCGTGCTCTGCGCCGAGCTGACGTCGGAGCGGCCCCGCCATGTCGTGGCGACCATCGCCGGCGAGCACCCCGGCGCACTGGCCCAGCACATGGACGACCGGGTGTACGCGCTGCTGCCCGCCGTGGGCTCCGGCGAGGACCCGGCGGAGGCGACCACCGCGGCGGCACGGCGGCTGGCCGCGCGCCTACAGCGCCACGGGACCGTGGGGCTGTCGTCGTTCTACCTCGACCCGGTCGAGCTGCCGCGGGCGGTGCAGGAGGCCGAGCTCGTGCTCGACGTCATGCGCCAGTCCGACGCGCCGATCGCCGAGGACATGGGTACCGGCACGTACCGCCTGCTGTTCCGGGTGCTGGCGTCCCACCCCGAGGAGGTGCGCTCCTTCTACCAGGACACCGT
>DASYIJ010000251.1:0-1507 GCA_035997675.1 Solirubrobacteraceae bacterium | reverse complement strand
GTCCCTGGCCCTCGCCGGGCGCCCCCGCTCCGGGGTGGAGCTGGCCGTGGCCGCGGTGGCTCCGGCCGCGCTCCTGTCCCTCGCCTTTCCCGACACCGGGCACCAGACGTTCGACTTCATGACGCTGTGGCCGGTCCTGGTGTACTCGGCGGCCGTCGTGGCGCTCGCGCCCCGGAGCGAACGGGCACTGCGCACCGCGGCCGGCCTGTACGCCGTCGCCGCGGTTGCGTCGTTCGTGGTCGACACGCCGATGGGCAGCAACGTCGCGCGACTCGGCACGACCTTCGGGCCGGCCGTCCTCGCGTGTGTGCTCTGGCCGCACCGCCGCTGGCTTTTGCTCGCGCTGACTCCGCTGCTGCTCTTCTGGCAGTGGAAGCCGACGTACAACGACCTCGTCAAGGCGCGCGACCCCTCCGCGCAGGCGTCGTTCTACACGCCGCTGGTGGGCTTCCTCGCCACCCATCGCGATCCACCCGGGCGGGTCGAGGTCGTACCGACCCGCGCCCACTGGGAGGTGGTCCACGTGTCCGAGCGCTTCCCGATCGCGCGCGGGTGGGAGCGCCAGCTCGACACGCGCTTCGGGAACCTGTTCTACGACGGCCCGCTGAACGCCGCCACCTACCGGCGCTGGCTCGACAGCCTCGGCGTGCGCTACGTCGCGCTCCCGGACGGACCCAGGGACTTCGCGGCGCGCAAGGAGGCGAAGCTCGTGGCCCGGGGCTTGCCGTACCTGCGCCTGGTATGGCGAAGCCGCCACTGGAGCGTGTACGCGGTGGCCGCGCCTTCGTCCCTCGCGACCGGCGGCCTCACGGTCACCCACCTGGGCAGGCAGAGCGTGCAGCTGCAGGCCCAGCGGGTCGGGGTCGGGGTCGTGCGCGTTCGCTGGAGCCCGTACTGGGCGCTCACGCGGGGCGCCGGGTGTGTCGAGCGCGGACCGGACGACCTGGTGCGGCTGCGGGTCCACCGCGCCGGCGCGCTTCGCCTCGATTTCCGTTTCGAATTGGGCCGAGTGCTCTCGCGCGGGCCGCGCTGCTCGGCGTAGAGGTCGGCTCCTGGGACGCCGGGTCGCGGGCCGTTAACATGCCCGGCTTCGCGTGCTGCCCGACCTGCTTCCCGACCTCCGCCTCCTCCGACACCGCTTCTTCCCGCACGGCTACCTCGACGCCGTGTGGCAGATCGTCCTCTTCCTGATCGTCTACTACGCCTACCGGCTGGCGCGCGGCGCCGTCGACGGGCGGGCGGCCACCGCGTTCCAGCACGGCCGCGACCTGATCTCGCTCGAGCGCGGGACCCACACGTTCATCGAGCCCAGCGTCCAGGCGTGGACGACCAGCACCGGGTGGCTGATCGACATCACCTCCTACATGTACGTCCACTTCCACTTCACGCTGACGATCTGCGCGCTGCTCTACATCTACCTGTGCCACAACCGCAGCTTCTACTTCGTGCGCAACATGCTGACGGCGGCGATGGTGATCGCGCTGATCGGCTACGTGGCCTTCCCGAC